>JANNWX010000073.1:0-13782 GCA_031409315.1 Sphingomonadales bacterium
GGAAATTATTTTGACGCTTCCCCGTTCGCTTCACAGATTCATGGTTGGTATTGCCTTGCCGCTGCTCGGCGCCTCGCCGGTTGTAGCCCAAACGGCCATCCAGCCGAACCCACCGTCTGTTGGGGAGGAAGAAGATATAACCGATGCGATTATCGTAACGGCTCCGCGCCTGCGCGGCGCGGTTGATGTTGATATTCCGCCTGAACTTGAACTCGATCCTGTCGCCATAGAGAGCTACGGGGTATCCAGCGTGGCCGAACTGTTGTCGGCTCTGGCCCCGCAAACCCGCACAGGGCGCGGGCGCGGCGGCGGCGGTCCTGTTGTTCTGGTCAATGGCAAAAGGATATCGGGATTTGCCGAAATCCGCGATCTGCCGCCAGAAGCGATCCTGAAAGTCGAAGTGTTTCCAGAAGATGTCGCCTTGCGCTTTGGCTATTCGCCGGACCAGCGCGTCGTCAACTTCATCCTGAAACCCGACTTTGCGTCCATCTCCGGCGAGGTCGAGTTCGGCCTTCCAACCCAGGGCGGGCGCAGCGAACTTGAAACACAGGCGTCTTATCTTAAGATCGGCAAGCAGGGGCGGGTCAATCTGAGTGCGGTTTACACGCGCGCCACCGCCATATTAGAAAGCGAACGGGGCATCGCCCGGTCGGCAACCGACAATGGCGAATTCCGGACCCTGTTGCCAAAATCGGACAATCTTCAGATCAACGGCATTCTCAATAGAAATGTTGGTGAACGCACAACGGCGACCCTTAATATACGGCTCGACCAAACCGATAGCAACGCCCTGTTGGGGTTGCCGACGGCATTGATTGCCAATCCTGCGGCCGGAGCATTGGTTCCGCTTGAGCGCATTTCACGCACGCGCAATTTCCATGCCGGACTAACGCTCGACGGAAATTGGGCGCGCTGGCAATGGACGCTGACTGGAAAATATGATCTTGGCACGGCCCGCAGCCTATCGGACCGGGACCGCACCGACCCGGCTCTGCTCGGGCAGAATCTGGTTGACCTGTCCCGTTCCCGCGCCACAGGAAGCGACGCGATCTGGACGATTTCTGGGCCGCTGATGCGCCTGCCTGCTGGCCCGGTTTCGGTGACGGTGCGGGCCGGGGTCGGCCATGACAAAATTGACAGCAGGTCCGAGCGCGCAAGCGGCACCCGCCTTGCCAGCCTTTCTCGCACGGCGGGCAACGGGCGGATCAATATCGATATCCCGCTGGCCGATAGCAGCAAGGGCACTGCCGCTGTTCTGGGCGCGCTGTCGATCAATGGCAGTCTGGAATATCAACGACTGAGCGATTTCGGATCACTGACGCTTTTTGGCTACGGACTGAAATGGGCGCCGATCAAGGGGCTGACGTTGCTTGCGGGCATCACGGTTGAACAGGCGGCACCTTCGCAACAGCAATTGGGCGATCCGGTGATCGTAACGCCAAACGTCACGATTTATGATTTTGCGCGTGCGCAAACGGTTGCAGTGGATTTGATTACCGGGGGCAATGCGGGGCTGATTTCTGAAAAACGTCGCGATTTGAAGGTCGGTTTCAGCTATGTCCCGCCCAAAATGGAAGAGCTGACGCTGACGGCAACCTATTTCAATAACCAGAGCGACAATCCGGTTTCGGCATTTCCGACGCTCAATCTGGATGTGGAACGGGCCTTTCCCGGGCGTATTACCCGCGCTGCCGACGGGCGGCTGACCGCTATCGATCAACGCGCCGTCAACTATCTGGATGCGCGGACCGAACAATTGCGCTGGGGGATCCAGTTTGCCAGACAATTCGGCCCGCAAGCCGGTCCAGGTGCGGGACGGCCAGGCGGTGAACCTCGTGGGCCAGGCGCTGGCGGCGGACCAAGAGGTGCTGGCGGTGGTTTTGGCGGCGGCGGCGGTGGTTTTGGCAGGTTTGGCGGCGGCAACGGTGGGCGTTGGCAAGTGTCGCTTTTCCACTCGGTCAAGTTTCGTGATGACATCGCCCTTGGGGCCGGTTTGCCAGTGCTGGACCTGCTAAACGGCGATGCGACCGGCGCAACCGGCGGTGCTCCCCGGCATAGTTTTGACCTTGAAGGCGGGTGGTTTCATAAAGGGCTCGGTATGCGCCTGACCGGAACCTATGTGAGCGCAACGACCGTCAACGGCGGCCTTGCACCCGGCGGCCTGATCGCCCCTGACCTCGCATTCTCGGACTTGGCAACACTGAATTTGCGCTTGTTCCTGAATTTCAACAATCGGGAAAAACTGATCAAGAAAATGCCTTTCCTGAAGGGCAGTCGCCTGTCACTGCGGGTCGATAATCTGATGAACGCGGTGCAATCGGTGCGGGATTCGAACGGCATTGTCCCCTTTCGCTACCAACCCGGATATCTTGATCCGTTGGGGCGCAAAGTTGAAATCAGCTTTAGAAAATTATTCTAGACCCAGCGTCGAAATTGCGTGACACTGATCCGGACAGGCATGGGAGAATGAATGTGGGCGGACTGATCTGGGCATTGGCGGCATTTATCGGCACGCATTTTCTATTGTCCCATCCGATGCGCGCCCCGATTGTCGCGCGCATCGGCGGCGCGGCGTTTCAGGGCATTTATTCGCTCGTCGCTTTTGCAACCCTCTATTGGGTCTATGTGGCTTTTCTGGCCGCCCCGCGGGGTGAGGATTTATGGGCGGTCACGCCGTTCCTCTGGGGGGTGGCAACCTTCATCATGCTGCTCGGCAGCATCCTGTTTGCCGGATCGTTGATTGGCAATCCGGCCATGCCCAACCCGGGCGCAGCAAAGCTGACCGCCAATCCGGCCAGGGGCGTGTTCGCAATCACCCGGCATCCGATGATGTGGGGGTTTGCCTGCTGGGCGATTGTTCACGCAATCGTTGCGCCCTATCCGGCCAGCCTCATCCTGACATCGGGCATTGCTTTGCTCGCGCTTGGCGGATCAAAAGGACAGGATATAAAGAAAGCTGTCCTGATGGGCGACGGTTGGAAAGACTGGTCAATGCGGACAAGCTTCATTCCGTTTGGCAATCAAATGTCTGGCACCACCGGCTGGGCCAGCGCATGGCCCGGCAGAACGGCGGCGCTTGGTGGCATCGCGATCTGGCTCGGCGCGACATATGTCCACCCGTTGCTTGGCGGCCCTGTCGCCGGGATATGGCGCTGGATGGCGGGCTAAAAAAGCTTAGAGCCGCACCATCCTCATGCCGCGTTCGCCGTAACGCGGCCCCGCCGTGCCGCCTTTTGGTGCGGCAATGTTGATGGCGGCAAGGTCATCTGGTGTCAGCGTAACCTGCACGGCCGCAACACTATCCTCCATCGTCACCCGACGCTTCGACCCAGGAATTGGCACGACATCATCCCCTTGGGCGAGCAACCACGCAAGCGCGATCTGCGCTGGCGTCACGCTATGGGCGTCCGCGATGCCGCGCACGACATCAACGATTTTCATATTTTGCGCAAAATTTTCCTCTGAATAACGGGGATCATTCAAACGCCAATCATCGGCGGGCAGATCAGCGCGGCTGTTGATTTGCCCCGTCAGAAAACCGCGCCCAAGCGGCGAATAGGGAACGAAGCCAATCCCAAGTTCGCGACACGTGGGCAGAATATCATCTTCAACATCGCGTTCCCAGAGCGAATATTCGGATTGCAGAGCGGTAATCGGGTGCACCGCCGCCGCGCGGCGCAGCGTTTCTGGCCCGGCTTCGGACAAAGCGATGTGCCGAACCTTGCCGGCCTTCACAAGATCAGCCATCCCGCCGACGGTATCTTCAATCGGCACATTGGGATCAACCCGGTGCTGGTAGAAAAGGTCGATGCAATCAATGCCGAGCCGTTGGAGAGAGCCTTCGACCGCTTCTTTTGCATTGGCCGTACTGCCATCGACGCCGACAATCTGGCCTTGATCGAATTTGAATCCGAATTTGGTCGCGATGACCAGCCCGTCGCGCTTGCCTTTGATCGCTTCACCAACCAGTTCCTCATTCTGGAACGGGCCGTAAATCTGGGCGGTATCAAAAAATGTCACGCCAAGTTCAATGGCACGGTGGATCGTCTTGATCGCCTCTTGCGGGTCAGCTTGTGCGCCGTAAGTGATGTTGCCGCCCTTGATCATCGGCATGCAACCAATGCCGATGGCCGAAACCTGCAAGCCCTGTCCAAGCGTGCGATATTTCATCGTTTTTCTCCTTGAGGATCAGACTGGTTTGAAACGGTTCCGGTGACGGCCATATCCATCGTCACATTGCCAAGAGTGCGAAAAATGTCGGGAAATGTCTCAACCGCGATCAGCAAGCCAAGCGGTTCGACCGGCGCGCCGATTGCGATGCAGATGGGTGCAATCGAACTGACAAAACTGACCGATCCGGGCAAG
This sequence comes from Sphingomonadales bacterium, assembly GCA_031409315.1. Lineage (GTDB taxonomy): Bacteria > Pseudomonadota > Alphaproteobacteria > Sphingomonadales > Sphingomonadaceae > Aquisediminimonas. The sequence goes on from JANNWX010000073.1 coordinate 4,366, forward strand.
CTGACCGCGCCAAGCGTTGTAATCGCCCCGGCAGCAATGCCGACGGCAACCTGGGCTGGCCCCAATTCAACCCCGAACCAATGGGCGATATACAGGGCAACACCCAAGTTCATGGCCGGCCCGGTTGCACGGAAAATGGCAACAGCCAAAGGCAATACAACGTCGGCGGTTGCCGCAGGCACCCCAAGCGTCGCCACTCCTTTGAGCATCGCCGGAAGCGACGCAATCGACGACTGGGTTGAAATGGCTACCGCCTGCGCTGGGATTGCCGCTTTGAAAAACTCTGCCAAGCCGCGCCGCGCGCCAAACACCGCAAGGGCGAACGACGCCAACCAGACGATGATCCCAAGCGCCGACAAGATGATCACATAATGGGCCAGCGCGCCAAAGGCGGCAGCCCCGGCCTTGGCCCCGACAACCAGCGCGAGTGCAAACACCCCGACCGGTGCCAGCGCCAGCACCCAGCCTATGATGATGACCATCGTATCGGCAAGCGCATCAAAAAATCCGGTGATGTGCCCGCGCTTTGCCGCTGGTAACTGGATCACCGCAAAACCGAAAAAGGCGGTAAATATGATCAGCGGCAGAATGGCATCATTGGCGGCCGCCGCAACCGGATTGGTCGGGATCATCGCCCGCAAGAAATCACCAAAAGGCGGAATGGCTCCGGTTGGCGCTGCGCTCATCAATGCTGATTTGAGCGCCTCTGCCGATCCGGCTGGCATCGGGAAAATGGCCAGCAAGGCGGGCATCATCACCGCTGCCATGATCGATGAACACCACAGGATGATCATCATTGTCACCACGGCCCGACCGGCCAATCGCCCGGCGCGCGCGGCCATCGCGGTCTGCGCAATACCGGTTATCAACAGGGCAACGACGAGAGGCACCACCGTCATCCGCAGGCCGTTCAGCCACAACGTTCCGATCACATCAGCCGCGTCAGTCACGCCCGGCATCCATGCGCCCGATAGCATGCCGATCACGACCCCGCCGATCAGCGCGAGCAGAATGATCGTCGTTTGCTTCACCTCATTCCCCTTTTGACTCAGCACCGTCATTGGGGTGATACACGGCTGATAAGGAGAGGCAAGGAATGACATCCAAATTATGCGCCCAACTCGGCATCGAATTCCCATTATTCGCGTTCAGCCATTGCCGCGACGTTGTGGCGGCGGTCAGCAAGGCCGGAGGGTTCGGCGTGCTTGGCGCGACGGCGTTCAACCCCGAACAGCTTGAAGTCGAACTCCGGTGGATCGACGCACATGTGGATGGAAAGCCCTACGGCGTCGATGTGCTGATCCCAGAGAATCTGACGATCAAACACGAAAAAGACCTGACATCACGCAAATTGGGCGAACGGATTCCGCAAATACACAAGGATTTTGTCGATAATTTGCTGGTCGCGCACGGGGTTGAACCGGCGGGCACCCACCGGCGTGAGCGTGAGGATGCGCCGCCCCCTTTCTGGCCCGAAGAGGCGATGGAATTGCTGCGCGTCTCGTTCAACCATCCGATCAAGATGATCGTCAATGCTTTGGGCGTTCCCCCGCCCGAAATGATCCAGATGGGCCGTGATCATAATATCCCGGTTGGTGCGCTGGCCGGGGCCAAGGAACATGCGCTGCGGCTTGCGGCCGCTGGGGTGGACATCATCGTTGCGCAGGGCGGAGAAGCGGGCGGGCATTGCGGCGAAGTTTCAACACTGGTGCTCATCCCCGAAGTCGTCCGGGCGCTCAAACAGAATGGCTATGACTTTCCGGTTCTTGCCGCCGGGGGCATTATGACCGGCGAACAGATGGCGGCCTGCATGGCGATGGGCGCGGCGGGCGCGTGGACTGGTTCTGTCTGGCTGGCAACCCATGAAAGCGAAACCAGCCAGATTTTCCGTGACAAGATGGTCGACGCTCGCTCACGCGATACCGTCCGGTCAAAAGGGCGGACCGGCAAATATTCGCGCCAGTTGAAATCGGCCTGGACCGACGCGTGGGAAGGGCCGGACAGTCCGGGCGCGCTGCCGATGCCGATGCAGTCCCTCATCAGCGAACCCGCCATCCACCGCGCCACCAAAGCGGCAGAAGGCGGCAATCAAAAGGCGCGCGAACTGGTGACCTATTTTGTCGGTCAGGGCGTCGGGCTGGTGGATAACGTCACCTCCGCCCGCTCGGTCGTGCAAAGCTTCATGGAGGATTATGCTGAGGCGGTAGAGAGGCTGAACGGGGCAGTCGGGTGAGGGGCGCAGGAGTTGATACCAATACCGCTCTATCTATCTTTTACAATTTGCAAATCTATCAAATGTTGACAGAAATCCGAAGTTGCGCGCTGTCAATCTCCCACTTTCAAGGTGACGATTCATTTTATTTATGTCGCGATCATGATCCCAATAAATTGCTGTAATTCCGCTTAGGGGGCTATACTCAAATATAAATTCTTTTTTATTATTTGAAATAAAATAATATATATTGAAGTATTTGTAATCACTCTTATGTAAATTTGCAGATGATATTATCTCTGTAACAATGCCATTGAGTTCAAATTTATCACCAATGTTAAATTCTTGACACTTTATCGGCAGCACAAAATTAAATAGCCCTAAATTTTCAATAGTTGGTCTTATACAGTAATATTTTTCATTTGAACAGTCTTTTACACGTGTTCTGTGCGCAGGAATCCATTGTTCAAAATTCTGGTTTAAATCAATGACTGCACTTCCATATACATATATTTTAGCGCCTTCCCATATCTCATCATTCATTTTTTTACCGTTATTAGCCTCCGCGATATTATTAAATAGAAATAATGCACTTAGTGCCGCAAGTCCGTGCAAAATCTGTTTGAAAGGAGCCATCACTTAATAGCCATGGGTTGGATTTGCCATAACCGGAAGTTCCAATGCCACGGCCAAGTCCCGGGCTATATCATTGGCATATTTCTCGGTTAGAATGAACTCTGGAGATGATGCCCAATTCGCATCCAAACCCCCGCGAGCTCGATAGATACCATATTGTTCAGTCAAAAAATCAGTCGATGCAAAGGTGGTATGCGCAAGTTCATGCAATGCGAGATATATCGATCCATGCGAGTCCGCATCATAACCTGTTAAAGTGGCTGGCGAAAAAGAGGATTGCCATGGCCCTTTGCCCTCAACTTGGCCTCCAAATCCGGTTGGAAAGGTACGCGAGGAAAGCCTGAAGTCCAAATTCAACCAGTTGCTATAGAGCTCATCGATTGAAACAAAGTTTCCATTATTTGTTGTAATCAAAGTAGTTGCAGGCGCATTGCCAATAGCGACGTGCACACCAAGCCTATTCATCGCAAATCGGTTCAGGGCTTGCTGTATAGCCTGCGTAACAATGACCGCAGGGTCCACAATAATATCAGGCGGAGGTTGATAGGTGCCGTCAGTGGGCGGAGTCACGGGGTCCGATTCCCCAATATCATCAGCGTAAAACCCACCTCGGCCTAGCGAACCGCCAGGGGTTGAGCCAGTGCCAACATCCCATGTTAATGGTATTATTCTAGCCGTAACAATAATTTCACCGTCAGGCATGATACAAATCCAATAATTACGCAAGATTCGTTGCAGGTTTATAGCATAAGTTCACTCCACCATCAAGTTTCTTCAAGCGAAACCGCGAAGGCTTGCAGATACCCGCCCTTGATTATAGTAAGGGTCCATGCGCCGCTCAGGCGTTGGAGTTTCAGCGCGCAAGGTGGGTTGGCTGCCGTCCTCTATCCTAGCGGACAGCGCGGGAGTGACGCCCCCACAGCCTGTAGGATATTTTTTCGCGGTAGAGCGATTATAAACCCATTTGGCTGGCTAGGTAGCTAAAGACGATCCAACATGGTCTGGCGGGCCTCTGAGAGGCCATTCTGGATCAGGGTCGAAACCCGCATTCAGCGCCGGAGCAGCGTCCGCACTATTTACGCGCCGAAATCGCTGCCAATTCCTTAGCATCAACGACACCATCCTTGTTGGCATCCGCCATATCGAACCCCGGGGTCGGACCCTTCACGAACTCATCGCCTGATACACGCATATCCTTGTTGGCGTCGGAGGCGGTGCGCAGTTGATCCCACCGTTGTTTGGCGACCCCATCACCCAGCACAAAAGCCCATTTGCCCACATCATCCCCGCGAACATATCCGTCACCGTTGACATCCATCCGGCCAAAGGTGGTTTTGCGCGCCCGTATCAATTCCGCGCGCGTGATTTGCCCGTCGCCATTCGCGTCGGCTTGCGCCAATGTTTGCGCCATGTTTGCCTGCGCCAAGGCCGGCCCTGCAGTGCAGGCAAACGCCCATATCACCGAGCCGAGCAGCGCCCTATTCCAAAACGTCATACAATAATCCCCTATTAAACCCGCGTCATCGCCCAACCGCCATCCGCGCCTTTGCACGCCTGATAGGTTTCGGATGCAGGGCCAGAGCCCGGCACGTCAATCGTCTGTTTGACCATCTTGCAGCTGTTGGCGGCGCTCTGGACTGCAGCCGGTTTCAATAAGGCGTTCGACACATAGCCTTGGCCGATGCCGTTGTCCGAAATCAGATACCAAGGCGCGCCTTCAACCGAGGCGGGCACCCACACCCGTGTTTGCACGGGCAATCTGCCGACAATTTTGGCGCCCAGCGTCGGCGCACTGCGAACATTCGCGCTGCTCGTCGTCACGAATGCTTTGCCGACCTTGGCATAGCCGTCAGCCGGATCAACGCCGCTCGCCAGTTTCAGGTTGGCAAGGCCAGCCGCAGACGCACCATCCGTCACCTCCACTTTGCCAGATGCGCCGGTTTCATCGCTTTGCCATGTCTGGTTTTCACCCTTGGCAAGTGCTTCTTCCATCGCCGTTTCGGCCTTAGCTTGATCATTCTTCTGGAGTTTGCAGCCCAAGGCTGATCCCGCTGCCGCACCCATCGCCCCGCCCAGAACGGTGCCAAGCGTCCGGCTGCCGCGACCTGCGATCCGGTTGCCCAGAAAACCACCAAGCAGACCGCCGATAACCGCCACGCCAACTTGTTTGTTGCCGTCCGATTGACAGCCGAAAATGCCAAATTTCCCACCAGACGCGGCCCCATTGTTACTGGCGGCCATGACGGTGGAATTGGCAGAGGATTTTGACGCATTGGCATCAATGGCCAACGCCGGTGCTGTCGCCAAAGCAAGCGCAGCCAGCGCGGCCCCGCCAAAAAGCTGTTGGGTCATATTGTGCCTGTTCATCCCGTTTCTCCTGTCTACGATCTGCTTCATATGTCCTATTTGCTAGGAACGATGTGCTGAACCCCTGCTTAATGGCAAATGGGCTTTCGTTCGGCAAGGAATTGCCGCAAAGACCACTGCAAGATGTGTGCGCGGTGGAGTGTGGCGAGGATGAGCCGGAAATTCTTTGGGACAGACGGAATCAGGGGGCGGACGAATGCGTCGCCGATGACCGCAGATATGGCGATGAGGGTCGGCATGGCGGCGGGCGCGCATTTCGTGCGCGGCGATCACCGCCACCGGGTCGTTATCGGTAAGGATACACGACTTTCGGGCTATATGATCGAAAATGCGCTGGTCGCCGGGTTCACCAGCGTCGGCATGGATGTGGTGCAGGTGGGGCCGATGCCAACGCCTGCGGTTGCCATGCTCACCCGGTCGATGCGCGCTGATCTGGGCGTGATGATTTCGGCCAGCCACAATCCCTATCAGGATAATGGCATCAAATTGTTCGGGCCAGACGGATATAAATTATCCGACGATGATGAACGAGCGATCGAGGCGCTGTTGGAAATTGCCCCGACGCTGGCCCCGTCGGACAAGATCGGTCGTGCCCGCCGGGTGGAGGATGCACGCGGTCGCTATATCCACGCGGCCAAACTCTGCTTTCCTGAAGAAATGCGGCTCGACGGCCTGAAAATCGTCATCGATTGCGCCAACGGCGCCGCATATCAGGTTGCGCCGTCTGCCCTGTGGGAACTGGGGGCCGAAATTGTCGCGGTTGGCGTGACGCCCAATGGGACCAACATCAATGATAAATGCGGCTCAACATCGCCCGGACTGTTGCAGGAAACGGTTGTGGCGAGCGGCGCAGATATTGGCATTGCGCTCGACGGGGATGCTGATAGGCTGATCATCGTCGATGAAAAAGGCCGCATAGTGGACGGTGACCAGATCATGGCCTTGATCGGCAGCAGCTGGGCGCGCGCGGGCACGTTGCGCGGTGGTGGCGTGGTGGCGACGGTGATGTCCAATCTGGGGCTTGAACGCTTCCTGCACGGGCAAGGCCTTTCGCTGGAGCGGACCGCTGTTGGCGATCGCTACGTCCTTGAACGCATGAAATCGGGCGGCTTTAACGTTGGCGGCGAACAATCGGGCCATGTGATCCTGTCCGACTATGCAACAACGGGGGACGGGCTTGTCGCGGCACTCCAGGTGCTCGCCGAACTCATCATCCAGAACAGGCCGGCAAGCGAGGTGTTGCATCTGTTCGATCCGGTGCCGCAGATGCTCAAAAACGTTCGCTTTTCTGGCGGCAAACCGCTCTTGGATGACCATGTCAAAGCCGTTATTGCTGCTGCGGAGGCAGAATTGGCCGGGACTGGCCGTCTCGTCATCCGCCCGTCCGGAACCGAACCTGTCATCCGGGTCATGGCCGAGGGCGATGATGCCGTGCAGGTCGAACGGCTGGTTGATGCAATTTGCGCAGCGGTGAAGAAGGCTGCATCCTAATGCTCGACATGCGCACCGATTGCGAAAAATGCGGTGTGGAAACACCAGCGCACCTGCCCGGCGCGTTCATATGCTCATTCGAATGCACGTTTTGTGCCCAATGTGCAGACGCACTTGATGATCGCTGCCCCAATTGCGGCGGCGAACTGGTTGACCGGCCAACGCGGGTGAAGGCATTGCTGGTCAAATATCCGGCCTCGACAGAGCGCAAATTCAAAGGATGACGGCGCGTATCCTGATCATCGCTGGTTCCGATTCAGGCGGTGGTGCTGGTATTCAGGCCGATATCAAAACCGTGACGATGCTGGGTGGCCATGCGATGACGGCGGTAACCGCGGTGACTGCGCAGAACACCCTCGGCGTGACGGGTATCCATCTTGTTCCGACCGATATGGTCATCGCCCAGATTGACGCTGTGATCAGCGACATTGGCGTTGATGCGATCAAGATCGGCATGATCGGGTCTGCCGATACGGCCAATGCCGTTGCCGACCGGATAGGGTCGCTTACGGTGCCGATTGTCTTCGACCCTGTGATGGTCGCGACCAGCGGATCGGTTCTGGCCGACGCGCAGACTATTGCCGCTTTTGGCCGGTTGATGGCCCGCGCCGCGCTCACCACGCCCAACCTGCCGGAATTGGTGGCACTGGGCGGGGAGGTGGCGATGCTTGGCCCGACCCTGATCAAGGGCGGCCACGGCGACGGAGACATGCTGATTGACCGGCTGGTCGGAGCACAGGGAGAAATCGCGCGCTGGTCCGGAAGCCGTATCGATACGACCAGCACCCACGGCACCGGCTGCACGCTGGCCAGCGCGATTGCCTGCCTGTTGGGTCAAGATATGGAATTGGTAGACGCCATCGCCCAGGCGCGGCAATTCGTCCGGCTTGCTATGCTCGGTTCGCCGAGGCTTGGGGCGGGCCACGGCCCGATGGGGCACGGGTCGGTGCGCGCCGATGCATTGGGTGCGGGGTCTCTGCTCAACCAGATCACGCTAGGCAGCAGCGATTATGGTGCTTCCGTCGCCTTCTATAAGGCACTTGGCCTGCACCAGATCGTTGACAGCCCCGGCAATGGCTATGCCCGCTTTGAAACCGGCGGCGGCGGCACGCTTTCGGTCCATGCCGGTGCCCCCGCTTCAACCGCGACGACAGTCTATTTCGAAAGCACCCGGCTTGATGCTTGGGTCACCGAATTGATGGCGTTGGGCATCGTCTTTGACCAACCTCCGCAGGACGAAGACTGGCTTTGGCGTGAGGCACGGCTGCGTGACCCGCACGGGAATGTCTTGTGCCTCTACAGCGCAGGCGAAAACCGCCGCTATCCGCCTTGGCGGGTATGATACGACTCTTCCTCGTCATACCAAACTCGATTTGGTATCCAGCAAACAACCGACGCGGTAGCGTCCATCCCAAAGTGAATTGCCAAGGAGCCGCTAACGCGGCAATCTGCCTGCTGGATGCTGAATCAAGTTCAGCATGACGAAGGGGGCGGCGAGCGGGAGCCATGAAACGAGAAATCAACCCCGTTACCTACATCATAGCAAGCCAACGCAATGGCACGATCTATACGGGCGTGACGTCCAACCTGATGCAACGCATCTGGCAGCACCGCGAAGGCATCATCCCCGGCTTCACGAAAAATCACGCTGTAAAAATTCTCGTCTGGTTTGAACAGCATGGCAGCATGGAAAGCGCAATCACCCGCGAAAAGCAGATCAAGAATTGGAAGCGCGACTGGAAACTGGCGCTGTTTGAAGGGGACAATCCCGAATGGCGGGACTTGGCCGAGGATTTGGGGTTTGAGCCACTGCCCAAGCGATAACCGCGCGGGCGAGTATCAGGCCATCCTTCACTCAGTCGCCCCGCCGCCCGACCGTCATTCCAAACACCCCAATTCGTCATCCTGAACACCTCAGTTCGTCATACCAAACTGGATTTGGTATCCAGCAAGTGACGGACGCGGGAGCGTCCTTGCCGGAAGGCATGGACTTGACCAAGTTCTGCAGCAAGCCGAAGGATATCGAGATGTTCGTCGCCAGAACTAACGAGTCCAACGAGCCGGTCGAGGCGAGCAATGCTTCGAAGGCAATTTCTTACATCTGTCGAAATTGTGATGAAGGAGTTGTGTTCGCAAAAGGTCAGAAAAGACGGGCGCACTTCAAACACAAAAAGGGTTCGGAATGTGCGTTTGGCATTGGGGAATCTTGGCAACATCTAGAGGCAAAGATCGTCATTCTCAGCGCGCTCCGCGGGAGAGGTTTGACCGCGTCTCCCGAAGTTGAAGTCTTGTCAATTGATGGAGATAGGAGAGCCGACGTTTTGGTCTGGGCTCCACAGACTGATCCACCAAAGTCTGACGACATAAGGCGGATGGCTATCGAAGTTCAGTATAGTACAATCGAGAGTTCAATGCTTTCCGAGCGCACGACGGCCTATATGGCGGCAAAAGTACTAGTCATCTGGATTTCGATCATCGATGCAAAAAAGTTCAAATCCATCTACCGGGTCGATGGCACCAACCTTTTCAAAATATCAGAATATAGCGTTCCATTTTGGATTGCTGAGATTGCAGCATTGCATGGACATCTGTGGATTTATGTCCCTGATTGCAAAGCATTCTGGCAGGGTTGGCTATTGCCTGATTGGAGGTTTAAGGAGTTACGACAGAGTGAAGACGCTGGCGGGAATTCGTATTCATCCGGAAATTAT
>JANNWX010000074.1:0-8005 GCA_031409315.1 Sphingomonadales bacterium
CCATCCCGATATCGAAAATGCCTCGCGCCGCATGAAAGCATCCGAATATGCCGACTGTGCAAAAAATGGCGTCAAAGACATTGTTGAAGTGCAAATCGGGCTTGACGGTATCGCTTTTGCAAGCGCCAAGGGCGGCTTAACAATATCATTGACCACCGTCGACGTTTATAAGGCTCTGGCGGCGACCCCTTATGGCAAACCCAATACAGCCAAAAATTGGAACGATGTTAACCCTGCGCTCCCTGCGGTTCCGATCAGTGTCTACGGCCCGCCTTCAACATCGGGAACGCGTGACGCGCTCGCCGAACTGATCCTGACCAAAGGCTGTGATAGTGACGCAGCGATGAAGGCGCTTAAGGACAGCGACAAGGATGCGCATAAAAAAGTCTGCACGACTGTGCGCACAGACGGGGCCTATGTCGAACAGGGTGAGAATGACAATCTGATCGTTCAGAAAATTGCTGCCAATCCAAATGCAATTGGAATTTTTGGCTTTTCCTTTCTCGAGGAGAATATGGACAAGCTTCAGGGACTGACCATGGGCGGCATTGCGCCGACCTATGCGACGATTTCAGATTTCACTTATCCCGGTGCCCGTCCACTCTACATCTATGTAAAGGCAGCCCACTTGAAGGCGATCAAAGGATTGCGGGAGCTTGTAACCGCGTTTGCTGATCAGTGGGGTCCTGAAGGGATCATGAAGTCAAAGGGCATGGTCATCGCCCCTGATGCCGTTCGCACGGCCAACGCCGAAATTGTCAAAACGATGAAGCCGCTCGATCCGTCCGAACTCAAATAATCGGTTGAACGAATGCCTGCTTCTCTCTTGCTCCTCTGTCTTGCTGGCTTTGGCCTGATTGGTTGGCTGACAGCGCGTGCAAAAGCGCAGCGGCTCAATACCGGGCGGGGTGTATTGCACTCGCTGCCGGGACATCATGGTTGGCACGTTGCGCTTTGGATTGTCGTTCCAGCACTTGTTGGCTGGGTGATATGGGCCATTGTATCGCCGGGGATGATCTATGCAGCGTTGATGGCATCGCCAGAAGCAGCAAGCTTGCCAACAAATCCGATGGAACGAGATTCGATCCTCTCCGAAGCATTTCAACTTGCGGCCAATCCGGGAAGTTTGGCGTTCAATCCACTCGCCGAGAATTTCGTCGGCGTCGTCAATGGCATCAACAGCAAATTCAACAGTATAGGGACGGCGCTGGTCGCGATTATCGCTTTTTGCGGCGGCGCATTTGGGTATACAAAGATCAAGGCCAAATTCCCTGCGCGGACCCGCGTTGAATTCGCGGTGATGGCTGGCTTGCTGATCGCATCGTTGATGGCCATATTAACAACCGTTGGCATTATCGCGACCTTAGTGTTCGAGACAGGTCGGTTTTTCGCGGTCGTATCACCGGTTGATTTTTTGACCGGGCTAAGATGGAGCCCGCAAGACGGGACCGGACCAGAAGTTTCACAGACATATGGCGCGATACCCTTGTTTTGGGGAACGATTTTCATCGGTGCGATTATCGCGATGATCGTCGCAATTCCGCTAGGACTGATGGGTGCCATCTACCTCACGCAATATGCCAGTGCGACGGTGCGCCGTTGGGTAAAGCCTCTACTCGAAATTCTCGCCGGGGTGCCGACGGTCGTTTACGGATATTTTGCAGCGTTGACGGTGGCGCCAATGGTTCGCGATCTTGCGTTGGCGTTGGGTTCTGAAAACCCATCAACCGAAAGCGCGCTTGCAGCAGGCGTGGTGATGGGCGTGATGATCATCCCATTTGTCTCCTCGATGGCGGATGATAGCATTGCAGCAGTGCCTCAAGCGATGCGCGATGGTTCTCTTGCAATGGGGGCCACGCCATCGGAAACGATCAAGCGTGTACTGATCCCGGCCGCCCTTCCTGGCATCGTCGCTGGCGTTATGCTTGCTGTAAGCCGGGCGATTGGCGAAACGATGATCGTCGTGATGGCTGCGGGCGCGGCGGCCAATCTTTCGGCCAATCCATTTGCCAGTATGACGACCGTGACCTACCAGATTGTGCAGCTGTTAACCGGCGATCAGGAATTTGATAGCCCCAAGACATTGTCCGCCTTCGCATTGGGCCTCGTGCTGTTTGTGGTTACACTCATTCTCAATATCATCGCTCTGCGCGTCGTGAAGCGGTTCCGGGAAGCATATGAGTAATTGGCACACACCAGACGCCAACGCGCGTCTCAAGCGACGTTACGGTGCTGAACGCCGGTTCAAGGCCGTGGGGTTGATTGCAATCTTGCTGTCGCTTGGGTTTCTGGCCTTTCTTTTGGTGACGATGGTTGCGAACGGCGTCAGTGGGATAAACTGGTCTTTCCTCTCCAACTCTGACTCAACCGATGCCGCCACTGCGGGCGTTTGGGGTTCGCTCAAAGGATCACTGCTGACAATGGGTGTGACGCTTGCGCTGTCGTTCCCGATGGGCGTTTGTGCGGCGATCTACCTTGAAGAATTTGCGCCGCGTCAACGCTGGGTTGATTGGGTCGAAGTGTCGATCAACAATCTCGCCGCCGTTCCGTCCGTCATCTTTGGGCTGCTCGGACTGGCCATGTTCATCAACGTGGCTGGAATGCCGCGATCATCGGCGCTGGTTGGCGGCGTTACGCTGGCACTCATGACTATGCCGGTGATCGTCATCGCCGGGCGCAATGCGATAAAGGCCGTCCCGCCGTCGATACGCGATGCGGCGTTGGCCGTTGGGGCAAGCCGCGTGCAGACCGTATTCCACCATGTGCTTCCGCTAGCGCTGCCAGGTATTCTTACCGGAACGATCATTGGCATGGCCCGTGCGCTGGGAGAAACGGCACCACTGCTGATGATCGGCATGCGCGCTTTCATCGCCACGCCTGCCAGCGGAGTTACAGATCCAACAAGTGTTCTGCCCATGCAGATTTTCCTCTGGTCGGACGAAGTAGATCAGGCGTTTGTCCGCAACACGTCAGCGGCCATTATCGTGCTGCTGGTTTTTCTTCTCGCGATGAATGGCCTTGCCATTTATCTCCGCAACAAATTTGAAACACGCTGGTAGAAATATGACAGATACTCTCAAAATTACGGCGCGCGACGTCAATGTCTATTACGGTGCGAAACAGGCGATCGAAAATGTGTCCATCGACATCGCCACAGAGCATGTGACCAGCTTCATCGGGCCATCTGGCTGTGGAAAATCAACGTTTCTGCGCGCCTTGAACCGTATGAACGATACCATTCCTGGCTGCCGCGTGACGGGTGAAATCAAGCTGGACGGTGAAGATATTTATGTCGGTGATATGGATGTCGTGCAATTGCGCGCACGCGTTGGCATGGTGTTTCAAAAGCCCAACCCATTTCCAAAATCGATCTATGAAAATGTTGCATATGGCCCGCGTATTCACGGCCTTGCGGCAACAAAGCCTGATATGGATGCGATTGTTGAAAAGTCACTTCGTCGGGCCGGTCTTTGGGATGAAGCCAAGGATCGTTTGGCGGAACCCGGAACGGCGCTCTCGGGGGGGCAGCAGCAGCGCCTGTGCATAGCGCGCGCCATTGCGGTGAGCCCTGAAGTCATATTGATGGACGAACCCTGTTCGGCGCTTGATCCTATTGCGACCGCCAAGATCGAGGAACTGATCGACGAGTTGAAGGGGCGATACGCAATCGTCATCGTTACGCATTCGATGCAGCAAGCCGCCCGGGTTTCCCAAAAAACCGCATTCTTTCACCTCGGAAAAGTGGTTGAGTACGGCGATACATCAACGATTTTTACAAACCCGCGTGAAGAACGCACCAAAGACTATATCACCGGACGTTACGGTTAAGGAGCGCCACTATGGCCGAACATACAGTTAAGGCATTCGATTCCGAAATTGGGCAGTTACGCGGTTTGATCGCTGAAATGGGCGGACTTGCCGAAGTCGCGATCGCCGACGCGATCGATGCCCTCATTCGCCATGATGAGGAAAAAGCAAAATCAGTCGTCATGGGCGATGCCAAGCTTGACGCGCTGGAAGCAGAGGTTGACAGGCTTGCAGTCCGGGTCATTGCGCTGCGCGCGCCCATGGCCGATGACCTGCGCGATGTGATTGCCGCGCTTAAAATTTCCGGTGTGATCGAACGGATCGGTGATTATGCAAAGAATATCGCGAAGCGCGTCCCGGAAATGGAGCGCATGTCCAAATTCGAGCCGCTAACGCTCATACCGGCTATGGCTGAAATAACCCAGTCGATGGTGCGTGATGTGCTCAACGCTTACGGTGCCCGCGACGCGATTGGCGCGGTTGAAGTCATCAAACGCGACGAAAAAGTGGATAATTTCTACAATAGCATTTTCCGCAATCTTGTCGCCCATATGATGGAAAACCCATCAACGATCAGCAGCGCAGCGCAGCTCCTGTTTGTTGCGCGTAACCTTGAACGGATTGGCGATCACGCAACAAATGTGGCGGAAATGGTCTATTTCGCTGCCACCGGCCTCTATCATACCGAACGCAATCAACCCAGCGGACAGGAAGCGAACACCTGATGAAACCCTCGATCCTCATTGTAGAGGATGATGTTGCGCTCGCCGAACTGCTTGTGTGGAATTTCTCCAGCGAAGGGTTTGATGTTCGCCACACCGGCGACGGTGAAGAAGCTCTGTTGCTGGTCCGCGAACAAGTGCCCGACGCCATCATCCTCGACTGGATGATTGAACACGTCCCCGGCATAGAAGTATGCCGCCAACTGCGTCGTGCCTCCGAAACCAGGTCCGTGCCCATCATCATGCTCACCGCGCGCGGCGAGGAGGAGGATCGGATACGCGGCCTCAAAACCGGGGCCGATGACTATGTGACCAAACCCTTTAGCCCGCGTGAACTTATTGCCCGCGTCGAAGCGTTGCTACGTCGTAGCAGGCCGTCTCTTGGCGGCGAGGTTCTGGTCTATGCCGATATCGAGCTTGATCCTGGATCCCACCGAGTCCGTCGCGGCGGCGAATCCGTGCATCTTGGGCCGACCGAATTTCGCCTGCTTCGCTATTTTATGGAACGTCCCGCCCGCGTCCATTCGCGCGATCAGCTTTTGGATGCGGTTTGGGGCATGGAAAACGATATCGATCTACGCACAGTCGATGTCCATATCCGTCGCTTGCGTAAAAGCATCAACCTTCCAGGGACGGCGGATTTGATCCGCACTGTCCGCTCTGCGGGCTATGCGCTGGATCAGGACGGCTGATTGCTTTTCAGTCGTTATTGGCGTGACGCAGAACAGTTGGGTTTTCAGTTATCGCTTGCCTCAAATGTGACCGGCGTTTTGGCGTCCCGTGCCTCTTTCAGGTCATCAATCATTTTTCGCGCACGAACCGATTGCTCATTTTCATGCGGGGAAAAGGCGACGGGCTGAAGGAGACGAATTGCCCAGTCAAAATCCTTTTTGTTGGCAAGCGCCATTGCGTAGGTAAACCTGACCTTGTCGTCCTCTGGGACCATTTCAAACGCACGGGCCAAGCCGTCAAGCGACACATTGGCCGGAGGAATTCCTTGCTGCTTCCATGAATTATAATAGGCATAAAGCGGCATTGGATCGTTTGTATCGGCGCGATTTGCTTTGATGATCAGGGCGCGGGCAGCCTTCCATTTATCGGCCGCGATCACATTTCCCCTGATCAATTCGCGGATTGTGATTTGGCCTTTGAGCAACAATGCGCGGCTCATATCCGGTGTGATCTGCAGTGCTTTGTCGATGGCTTCAAGCGCACCCTTGTCATTGTCGTTCGCGCTTTCCGCTTCGGCTAACCAACGCCAAACTGTTGCTTCGCCGGGATGTTTTGCCGCGGCCTTTTTCAATTCTACAATGATTGGTTTCAAATCTTCTTCGTCATCCGACCGCATCAGCGCCATACGCTGCCGAATGATGGCGCTCGATCCGGGGCTGAGGATTGAGATCGTTATATCCGTTGGCAGCGGCGTTATTCGCCCTAATTGGAGAGACATCATCTTTGGTTTTTTAAGATAGGCCGCCAGATCTTTGTCAAGTTTGGCCAGATCGCCAAATACCAACTTAGCGGCGTCGAGACCGGATTTACCGGTATTTATCTCCGTCAGATACTTTCCCAATTGCCCAGTTCGCTCAGGCGCAAATGACAGATAATGGACCAAGAGCCAAGAACGGCCGTAATAGGCGTCACGTTGTTCATCGGAAAAATCCCAGCTGCGGTTCGCCATTAACTTTTCCGAAGGAATGGCTTTTTCTTGCAGCAGGCCGAAGGCTCTATGATAGGCTGGAATGCCAACCTTGGCTTTGCCTTCCTTGGTAAAATCTGTCGTTGAAAGATATTCGGCAAAACCTTCAACATACCAAGCCGGATATGCTTTTGGAAAATAATGACTCATAAAATGGTGGCCATATTCGTGGAAAAGAACCTCAGTGGCACCAAGCCCGCCCTCCCATTTTTCCGTCTCCCTGTGGACAACAGCGAATGACCCCTTGCCCCGCGGAATGTAAACTCCGGCAACGTTCTTGCCACCTTTCCCGACAAATTCGGCGACATCGGCCGCTGTTCGCAACATGAAAATAGTGAGTTTTTGGGGCTGGTCTTCGTCCGATACCTTAAAGTAGCTTCGCAAATGGGTATCAAATCGCTCAACTTTAATGGCAAATTCGCGAAGGGAAAATTCACTGCCCTCGCTGTAAACATCAAAATGACGGGTTTTGGCCTCGCGCCATTCGGCGAATGCTGGTGTCGAAATGCCGAAGAAAAAAGCTAGGATTAAAACAATACGCATCACGCAACCCCTGTTTCCTTTAGCCAGCTTATAGGTGAGATTTAGACAAAGCTATACGGATCAACATCCACACTGACCCGTACCGTGCGCGGCCATTCGATCGCGTCGAGCCAGTCACGGATAACATCCTGCACGTCGAGTGAGCGTCTTGCATGGACGAGGAGGCGTATACGGTGACGCCCGCGCAGCATTGCAAGCGGGGCAGGGGCGGGGCCATAGACCTGCATCCCGTCGACCTTCGGCGCTGATTTTCCAATCAGTGCGGCTGTGTTCTGGGCCTGCTTTTCGTTTTCGCTGGAAATAATGATCCCGGCAAATCGGCCAAATGGGGGTGCACCCGCTTCTTTGCGCGCGTTGGTTTCGGCGGCATAGAAACTTTCTGCGTCACCGCTAACCAGCGCACGTATCACCGGGGCATCGGGTTCGTGCGTCTGGACGAAGACACGGCCCGGCTTCACACCGCGTCCGGCCCGACCCGCGACCTGGGCAATCTGCTGAAAACTGCGCTCGGCGGCGCGAAGATCTCCGCCCTGCAATCCTAAATCGGCATCGACCACGCCGACAAGGGTGAGGTTGGGGAAGTGATAGCCCTTGGTCACCAACTGTGTTCCGATGACAATGTCGATGTCGCCCGCCTCCATCTTGCCGACAAATTCTGCGGCCTTGGCCGGTGACCAGAGCGTATCTGACGTTACGACCGCGAGACGGGCATCGGGGAAGAGCAAAGCAACTTCGTCGGCGATACGCTCAACCCCCGGTCCGCACGCAACCATTGCGTCTTCTTCATGGCACTCAGGGCAAGCGCGCGGCGGGGGCATTTGATGACCACAATGATGGCACTGTAACCGCTGGATCAACCGATGTTCAACCATCCACGCAGTGCAATTTGGGCATTGGAACCGGTGCCCACAGTGGCGGCAAAGGGTGAGAGGTGCAAACCCACGACGGTTGAGAAACAACAGCGACTGTTCACCCTTTTCCAAGACCTCTTGCATCGCGCGCACCAGCGTGGGGGCGATCCAGCGGCCTCGTTCGGGCGGGTCTTGGGTCAGGTCTATCGCGGCTATTTCGGGCATTTGCGCCGTGCCGTATCGCCCCGGCAGTTTGAGTTCAGTATAATGTCCCTTTTGAACCTGCAACTGGGTTTCGATGGCTGGAGTCGCTGTTGCCAGAACCACCGGAATAGATTCAAAGCGCCCCCGCATGACGGCGACATCGCGCGCGTGATAGCCAA
>JANNWX010000075.1:0-2480 GCA_031409315.1 Sphingomonadales bacterium
CCGCACCGGCGCGAACTTCGAACGCTGCGTTGAGATGATCAAGGATCGCCTTGGCGCGCGTCCGGCCGTGCTTTATTTGCCAATCGGTATCGAAGGCGGTTTCAAGGGTCTAGTCGATCTGGTTGAAAACCGGGCGATCATTTGGCTTGAAGAATCGCTGGGTGCCAAGTTTGAATATCAGGAAATTCCAGCTGACCTCGCTGACAAGGCCGCCACTGCGCGTTCCGAGTTGATCGAAATGGCGGTTGAGCAAGACGATGACGTGATGGAAGCCTATCTTGAAGGCACCGAGCCTGACGTCGCGACCTTGAAGGCCCTTATCCGCAAGGGAACGCTCAATTTCTCGTTCGTGCCGGTCCTGTGCGGTTCGGCGTTCAAGAACAAGGGCGTTCAGCCGTTACTTGACGGCGTTGTCGATTATCTGCCGTCGCCGCTGGACATTCCAGCGGTAGAAGGCCTCAAACTCGACGGCGTCACGCCCGATACGCGCACGCCTTCGGATGATGCGCCGTTCTCGGCACTGGCGTTCAAGATTATGAACGATCCTTTCGTCGGCACCCTTACTTTTGCGCGTATCTATTCGGGCAAGCTCGACACGGCGTCGATTGTCATGAATTCGGTGAAAGACAAAAAGGAAAAAGTTGGCCGCATGCTGTTGATGCACGCCAACGACCGCGAAGACATACAGGTTGCATATGCTGGTGACATTGTGGCGCTTGCGGGCCTTAAGGACACGACGACAGGTGAAACGCTGTGTGCGCTTAACGCGCCGATCATCCTTGAACGGATGGAATTCCCTGATCCGGTTATCGAAGTTGCGGTTGAACCCAAGACCAAGGCTGACCAGGAAAAAATGGGCGTTGCGCTTAACCGGCTTGCCCGCGAAGATCCTTCGTTCCGGGTGACGTCGGACCACGAGTCTGGCCAGACGATCATCAAGGGCATGGGTGAACTTCACCTTGAAATCCTGGTTGACCGGATGAAGCGCGAATTCAAGGTTGAGGCCAATGTCGGCGCGCCACAGGTTGCTTACCGTGAATATCTCGCCAAAAAGGTTGATATTGATTATACCCACAAGAAGCAGTCGGGTGGATCGGGCCAATTCGGCCGGGTGAAATTCACCGTGACGCCGGGTGAGCGCGGTTCTGGCGTTGTCTTCAAGGATGAAGTCAAGGGCGGAAACATTCCCAAGGAATATATTCCGAGCGTGGAAAAAGGGATGCGCGAAACCGCAAATTCCGGTTCGCTTATCGGCTTTCCTATCATCGATTTTGAGATTTCGCTCTATGACGGCGCTTATCACGATGTCGATTCGTCGGCCTTGGCATTTGAAATCGCCGGACGTGCGGCCATGCGTGAAGCAGCACAGAAAGCGGGCATCAAGTTGCTTGAGCCGATTATGAAGGTTGAAGTTGTGACCCCGGAGGATTATCTGGGTGATGTGATCGGCGACATGAATTCGCGCCGTGGCCAGATTCAGGGAACAGACAGCCGGGGCAACGCCCAGACTGTTGAGGCAATGGTGCCACTGGCCAATATGTTCGGCTATGTGAATCAGCTGCGTTCGTTCACGCAAGGGCGCGCGCAATACAGTATGCATTTCTCGCATTATGACGAAGTGCCGGCAAATGTCGCCGAAGAGGTGAAGGCAAAGCTTGCCTAGAAGCAAAAGAAAAACTAAGGCGCGCACCTGATTCAAGGTGCGGCCTTGGAACATCGGACAGATTGACAGAAAGAACGAGGGTTAAAGACATGGCCAAGGCTAAATTTGAGCGGACAAAGCCGCATTGCAACATCGGGACCATCGGTCACGTCGACCATGGTAAAACCTCGCTGACAGCAGCGATCACGAAGATCCTCGCTGAATCTGGCGGCGCGACCTTCACCAGCTATGACAATATCGACAAAGCGCCTGAAGAGCGTGAGCGCGGCATCACCATTTCGACCGCCCACGTCGAATATGAAACCGCTGCGCGCCACTATGCGCACGTCGATTGCCCTGGCCACGCCGATTATGTGAAGAACATGATCACCGGCGCAGCGCAAATGGACGGCGGCATTCTTGTTGTTTCGGCGACAGATGGCCCAATGCCACAGACTCGTGAGCACATTCTGCTTGCCCGTCAGGTTGGCGTGCCTCAGCTTGTCGTGTTCATGAACAAGTGCGATCTGGTTGATGACGCAGAAATCATCGAGCTGGTTGAAATGGAAATCCGCGAATTGCTTTCAAAGTATGACTTTGACGGCGACAACATTCCGGTCATCCAGGGTTCGGCGACATGCGCGCTGAACGACACCAATCCTGAACTGGGCCGTGAAGCGATCCTTAAGCTGATGGCAGCGGTTGATTCGTTCATTCCACAGCCTGCACGTCCACTCGACAAGCCGTTCCTGATGCCAATCGAAGACGTGTTCTCAATCTCGGGTCGCGGCACGGTTGTTACGGGCCGCGTTGAAACGGGCATCGTCAAGGTTGGCGA
>JANNWX010000076.1:0-4206 GCA_031409315.1 Sphingomonadales bacterium
CTTTGACGCGCGCGCGACCATCCGCTGCATAACGCGCAGTTGATCGGCGTCAGGATCGGGCATAACGGTGTGGAGTGTGACAATCAGCGGCGCCGCAATCCGGTCGATCAATTCTAATATCTTGTCGCCCGCCGACCCGCCGAACAATCCAAATTCATGCTGGAGCCAGACGACATCCGCGCCGCTCGCTTCAATAGCAGCGGCGGCAGCGGTGAAACTGGAGGCTTCTCCCTCAACGATCACGCCCCGCACAGGCGCGGCAAAGACAATATCGTTTGCCACCGGGGCCAAGGCGTAGACATCAACACGCGCGCTAGGAAATGCCGCGGTTATTGAGGCGTGAACATCCGCAGTGAAGGTCGCTATGCCGCACCGCCGGGGCGTGAAGCCACCGATCAAGGCGATGTGGGGTGCGGCAAGGCTGCGGCGAACCAGAGCCTCGCCCACCAAAAATGTCGCGCCGCTATCCAACATCCAGGATTCAAGCAAACGCTGCTCTGGCTCCGTGTCAGGCGCGGGGGCTGGCGCAGAGACACATGGCGGAAAAATGCGCCCCGGCTGGGGGGGTAGCCGGGGCGCGCTGGCAGGGAGGAGGGTCGCCAGCATACTCAAAATCCTATCTGCCTATGCCGTAATAGCCGTTGATCATCATCCCGTAGGTTGCATCATAAACCGGCTCATTCCCGCGATCATGTTTAGGCGCTTTGTCGAGCTGTTCCTTGGAAATATCGACCACAAAGCCATGTCGCGCGACGACATATTTGAGCTTTTTCCAGGGCAGCGGATAATGATCCTCACCCATCCCCAGAAAGCCGCCAAATGACATCACGGCATATTCCACCTGACCGCTATGCTTGTTGACCATGAAGTTCAGTATCCTGCCGATCTTGTCCCCGGCCTTGTTATAAACGGCGGTGCCCTCAACCATATCCGACGCGATCAGCGACGTTGTTTCGACATATTCGGGCTCGTGGACGGCCATGACGTGCTCCCTCTGAGGTGTCAGATGGGGTAACTGGTGGGCGGGGGAATTGTTCCCAACCTCGTCATGCCAAAATTTATTTGGCATCCATCAAATGACGGACGCGGGAGCGTCAATCCCGAAGGGAATTGCCAAGGAGCCGCTAACGCGGCAGTTTGTACTGCTGGATTCCAAATCACATGAAAGTCAAAGTTTTGTCATAAAAATTAGCGCACCACTAGCACAAAATGGCATTGGATAGAACGATGACCTCGCGACACTCCCTTTTGGACAATAAGGTTCAACTCTACATGCGCCCAAACAGCCCGGTCTGGCAATCGGCCTGTTCGATTGCGGGAAAACAGAGGCGCACCTCAACCAAGGAGGAGAGCCTTTCTCGGGCCAAGGATGTGGCGCGGGACTGGTATCTGGGCTTGATGGGAAAGTATCAGGCTGGCGAACTCCGTGAGGGTGTGCCCTTTCGTCAAGCTGCTGAGACCTTCGTCAGCGAATATGAAGCGATCACGCTGGGTGAGCGCAACAAGGAATATGCCGAGAGCCACGCGATGCGGCTGCGCGTCCATCTTCTGCCTTTCATTGGCGACCGGCTGGTCACGGACGTGAGGCCGGGGCTTGAACCGCGTTTAGGTGGGGCGTGATTGCACGAACGGGAATCTGCCCCACTTCTTGCGAAATGACAGTCGAACGCCGGTCATGCTGGCCACCAGAATCCCGAACGGGATTCGGCCATCGCCTGATTCAAACCGCGAGCACATTTGCCGTCTTTTGTTCAACGATCCATTTGCGCGTTCTCGCGCGGATTCACTCGCTTTGCTCTCACCACCACTTGAAAAATGATGGTCACGCCGTCAATCGCGGGGGGGGGGGGATGTGCGCCGTCAGTTGCGGTTGGCCTGCGATTTCTGAACTGCTATGGCGATTGCCGCGCAGATGTTCGGCCTGCTGTCGTTGCGCTTGGTCTGCGATTTCTGAACTGCTATTCAACCTTCGGCCGCCCGCCGCATCTGTCCCGCAATAAACTCCGCGAACGGGATAATATCCTGATCAACGCTCGCGGCTTCGAGCGCCTTCATATAGGTTTCGCGCCGATCAACGTGGATGACGGTCCAGGGATAACCGCCCGCTGCCATCATCACATTCATCAGGAAACGCCCCATCCGGCCATTGCCGTCGATATAGGGGTGGATATAGACGAAGATGAAATGCCCCAGCACGATGCGGACCGCCGGATCACTCTCTTCGCGGAGGAGATCGAAGAAGGCGGGCATCGTATCGCGGACGGCTTCAACATTGAGCGGGCGGTGCTGCGAGCCACGAATGTAAACCTGCCCGTTCCGGTATCCCGCGAGAGCGGCGGCGTCGATCAGGCCGGTTTCGACGCTCGGGCCGAACATCGCGCGATACCAGGCACCATGATCATCATCGGCGACTTGGCCGGGGTTCTCCCCGCTTAAGGCCCGAGCGACGCTTTGTTTGACGGCGGTGAAGCATTGGAAATAGCCGCGCGCGGCCATCGCGTCGCGGTGCTCGCGGTCGGTTTGATTGCGTTCGGGATTCCACTCTCCGTCGCGGATTCGCGCGATCAGGTCGCGGGTGACGCGGTAGCCTTCGATCGACAGCGAGTGATAGGCATCGGTGATGTAGAGTTCGTCTACTGACGCCAGATAGGCTTGGATGTCATTGCGTTTGGCGGGGGGCAGGGGCAGCCGTCCCTTGATGTCATGCCGCATCTTTTCCCACATCAGGCGGATACGGTGGACGTAGGGCGATGGCTCGCGCTGGAAGACGAAGCCTTCGAGGCGGCTCTTGAAGGGGTCATTCTCGCGCATATCATGCCCCGCCGCGCGCATCGCCGACAAGATGTCATCGGCAATGCGGTTCGCGCCGATATTCCGGAAGGCTCCCGACAGCCGACCCGCGATGGCAGTGTGATTGCCTGCCAGCAGCCGCGCTAGCAATCCGGTGGCATCGCGTTGAACGGCGAGGATCGCGCGCGCGTCGGTTGGATGATTGGCGAAAAATCCGGGTGATGCGGCAATCAGCGCTGCCTCGACGCTGTAGGCGTGCATCTTATCAAGGGTGATCTGCGCATCGGTTGATGGCAGAGATTGCCGCACGTCGAGCAGGCTATTGCCATGCAGGAGCGTAACGGGCCGATTGCTCCCGCCATTTGCACGCACCAGCAATTGACGTGGCACCGCCCAGTTTCCAGCGTGGATCAGTAGCGATTGTTCAGGCGACAGGCACCATGCCTCGCCGAACCTTGCCGTGAGATATTCCGAGCAAAAACCCCAAAAGGACGCATACCAAGCCGTGCTTTCCCCCGCCGCTTCATCAGGGCGGGCCGCAATATACCAGCCCTTCATCACCAAACGCAGAAAGCCATTCCGCATCAGCCGCTCGCGGTCTGTTCGGCCGAGTTCCTCAGACCGGATACAGGTTCGGCCCCTGCGCTGGAGAGCTTCCAGAGCTTCGAGCGATTTTGCCAATTTTTCGGCGGGGCTTGGCATGTATTTTGTGACTCGTCTGGTTGGAGGTTTTCCCGTATTTTGGGCTGTATAATATATCGCATATCATGTCGATGTAAATATCGTATATAGCGCATATCCATTCATCGTAGTTTCTGCGGTGGATGAGATCAGCCTACTTCAGGCGAATATGAAGTGCGCGTTTGGGCGCTGCCTTCGGCCACCTGCTCTATCCGCTGATGCGGACCAAGCCTAAGGTCTTGGCCGTTGCCGGTCGCGATCAGGAGCGCGGGAAAATTGAGCGAGGCTGATGCCGCGCTCTGACCGAATGGGATTCGGCCAGGGCGCGATGCCCTGATGGCGGCCCCGCACGCACACTGAATCGGCGACGGCCGGGCGAGCGCGGAATGGGGCAGGACGACACACCCCGCCCCGGCCCATTCCGCACACGCCCATTGCGCCGCCTCCTTTCAGGGTGCGAGTCTTTGCTGGTTGAATACCGCTGGTCGCTTTCGCAATTGTGTGCATTGGAGTTTGTTGCAGACGGCGCGGGTGCGCCGGCGTTTGTGTGACCGGCTCCGAAGAGGGGGATGGGCGGCGCTTCCGGCTAGGCCCGCCGCGCTCCCCGCCTCTCCGGGGCCGGGTGTGCGGATTTTGGGTGAGGAGGTTCGGGTGATGGCGACTGTTCTGACACTTGGCAGCGGTGGAAACACCGGCAAGAAGCGCGCTTCGCGCGCGCGCGTGGCGGCGCGGGAG
>JANNWX010000077.1:0-2388 GCA_031409315.1 Sphingomonadales bacterium
TTTTCCTGTTCAGAGTTTCGGCTTTCTGGCAATCGTGTCGTCAGAAAGGTTCCGCGCGCGCCTAGCAGCCACCCAGTGATAGGGCAATCCTTGAGCTTTCGGCGTAGACTGCAAACCAAGGTTTGAAACCGCGGCCAACACGTCCTATATGCGATTGAGAAAGGGTGAGTGTCCCGTGATTGAGACGATTATATTTGCCATGCTAGCGGGCTTTTTGGGCCTGCGTTTGTATGCGGTTCTTGGAAAACGAACCGGCCATGAACACACAATTTCCAAGCCCGCTGAAGAGGCGATTGCGCCGACAGGCGCGTTGGCGAATGGAGAGGATGTGCGCGAGAAGGCACCAGCACGGATCACCCAGTTCGAATCGTTCGAGGCAGAAGCCGCAACCGGCCTGCGCGCGATTGCAGGCGCCGACAGTGCGTTTAACGCCGCCGATTTTGTCGAGGGTGCCAAAGGCGCTTACGGCTTGATCCTTGACGCTTTTTGGCGCAGAGATGCCAAGGTGCTCGATGATCATTGCAGTGATGATGTGCGGGATGCCTTCAACGAGGCGATCAAGACGCGGTCCGACGCGGGTGAGGTTTTGGATAACCGGCTGGTGTCGATTGAACGCGCGGTTATTTCGCATGCGCAGTTGGACGGCAAACTGGCGCGGATCACTGTGCGATTTGATGCTGACATCGCCGCTGTAACGCGGGGTGCCGACGGTAAGGTTGTCGCCGGTTCGCTGACCGATGCTGTTGCGACCCATGATGAATGGACTTTTGAACGGCAGATCAGGACGGCTGATCCAAACTGGACCTTGGTCGATACCGACGAAGCATCCTGAGCGCATTGCCATGAACCGGTCTGCCCTGTGGCTTGGTCTTGGAATGGCCTTGGCATTATCCGCATGTGGCGGCCGGATCATCCCGCCTTCGCCAGCCAACCCACCGCCAACGAAATCGCAACCGCCCGTCACCCAGCCTGTTGCGGCAACTCCGGTTAAACCTGTCGAGGTAACAGCGCCGTCATTTGGGCCGAATGCGCGCAGCCTTGGCGTTGTTGCCGGGCCATCCTATGCCAGTTTGAAAATCAGCAGCGACGGCGCAGCGCGGGCGTTGCGGGCGTTTCGCCTGTCCTGTTCATCGGTCCAGCGTCGGGGGGATACATCAGGTCTAACCCGGGGCAGCGATTGGGCAGCGGCCTGCGCCAATACGACATCGGTAAAAGACGAGGATGCGGGCGTATTTTTCGAGAGCCATTTTGAAGTGGCGCAGGTCGGAGACGGCAAGAGTTTTGCAACGGGATATTACGAACCGGAAATCGCCGGGTCGCGTCAAGAATCCCCAGGATATCAGGTTCCGGTTTACCGCAAGCCAGCGGACTTGATCGACGTTGACCTTGGGGTTTTCTCAGACGACTTGAAAGGCCGTAAAATCAGAGGCCGGGTGAAGGGAACGAATTTCATTCCATATGCTGATCGCACCGAAATCGAAACGGGCAGC
Source organism: Sphingomonadales bacterium (assembly GCA_031409315.1). Classification (GTDB taxonomy): domain Bacteria; phylum Pseudomonadota; class Alphaproteobacteria; order Sphingomonadales; family Sphingomonadaceae; genus Aquisediminimonas. The sequence goes on from JANNWX010000077.1 coordinate 1,491, forward strand.
CTAGCTGGCAAGGGATTGGAAATCGCCTGGGCCGCCGACGCAGTCGAATTCTTCTTTTTGCAGGTTCAGGGTTCTGGGCGTTTGCGTCTGCCAGACGGTTCGGTAATGCGGATCGGCTATGACAGTCAGAATGGCCGGGATTATACTGGCATCGGCAAGCTGATGAAGGATCGCGGGCTGCTTGGCCCCGGGCAAACATCGATGCAAGGGATCATGGCATGGCTCCGCGCCAATCCCGATGAAGGCCGCGCGATCATGCGCGAGAACAAAAGCTGGGTGTTCTTTCGTGAACTGACGGGTGCGGGGCCGCTTGGTGCACTTGGAATTCCGGTAACAGCCCAAGGCTCCGTTGCGGCTGACCCCGCCTTTGTGCCGCTTGGTGCACCAGTCATCCTGTCGATGGACCGGACGGACGCGACCGGGCTCTGGATTGCTCAGGATACCGGCGGGGCGATCAAGGGTAGCAACCGGTTCGATACATTCTGGGGGGCGGGGGATAAAGCCCGCGCCACAGCCGGTGGCATGTCGGCGCGCGGCACGGCGTTCATCCTGCTGCCCATTGGCACACTTGCCAAGTTGAATGCGGAGGCTGCGCGTGGCGGGACGTCGCCTCAACGCTGAGGACAAGATTTTGTGGGGACGGGTTGCGGCCACTGTCAGGCCGCTCAAAGAGCCGGTCGCAGCATCAAATCTGATTATAGGCCCCCAAGACGAGCCGAAAAAACAACGATTGCCGAAGAATGCGGTTTTGCCGGTTGAAGTGGTGACAGTGAAGGTGCAGCGTGCCAGTTCCTCTGCAAATACACTTGATGCTAGCTGGGATAAAAGCATTGCTAAAGGCGGTGTCGCTCCGGATTTCACGATTGATCTTCACGGTGAGACACTGCGCACCGCCCAT
>JANNWX010000078.1:0-9931 GCA_031409315.1 Sphingomonadales bacterium
ATACCGGGAACCTGCCGGTGCCTTTGCAACGGGCAAAGCTTATCGCGCTGACCGACAGGATCGAAACCGCAATCGCCGTGCATTTCGTAATCAAAGAGCGCGCGAACGGATACGTCCATCCGGTAACCCTGTTCTGCCAACAGACCCATTGTTGCCGGACCAATGCCGTACCGTCCTGCGCGGTAACAGGTGGGGCGCACGCCGATTGCGGTTTCGATCCTGTCGGTCAGCGCGATAAGCTTTGCCCGTTGCAAAGGCACCGGCAGGTTCCCGGTATAGCTGTTGTGAATACAAACATCCTCGTCGAATGGTGGATTGACCCAAGGGTGAAGCTGGGTGCCAACATCGCAGGCGCCGCTTGCCACCATATCGCGCATGATTGCAGCACTTTCGGGCATATTCACGACTGGATAATCGCACAGATAGACCGGGCGCACACCCGCCGCGTTGAACCGCGCTGTTGCCGGGATAAGGTCCGCAATGGTTTTGGTCGCGTTCGCAGTGCTGTCGAAGGGTGCAGACCAGTCAAATTCCTCTTCGGCGTCGGCAAAAATGATGAAGCGGCGGCCAAATTCCGGCTTGAAATGCAACCGCTTTCCTGTGGCCAAAAACTGGCGCGCCGGTGGGCAGTGCAAAGGGCTTGCCGTGTCCGGCAATGGGTGATCCTGACCCAAAAAATATGCGGCATGCCCCATTGCCTTGCCAATAGCCGCTATCTCCTAAGGATTTGCTAAACGGCACCATTTTCCGCAGGGTGATCTTATGTTTCTTGAAATGCCGGCCATCATCTGCACTGTAAAGTCCCACGGAGAACACGGCGTGATCGTTCGCGCGTTAACGGCAGATCACGGCCTTGTTTCCGGCTATGTGGGCGGCGGCCGGTCGCGGACGATGCGACCGGTGCTGATGGCGTCCAATCTGGTGCAAGCAAGGTTGCACGCGCGCTCGCCAGAGCAAATGGCGTCACTAACGGTTGAATTGGTGCATAGCCGAGGACCATTATTGCGCGAACCGATTGCCGCAGCGGCGCTTGAATGGGCGACTGCATTAAGCGCGATTGCCTTGCCAGAACGACATCCCTATCCGCGCCTTTATGCCGCGTTGGATGGGCTATTGTCGGCCATTGAGGCGGCCCCAGCGGCGCGGGACTGGGTGGCGGCACTAGTCCGATTTGAATTGCTGATATTGTCGGAAATTGGCTTTGGGCTTGATCTAACTGTCTGCGCGGCGAACGGAACCACGACCGACCTTGCCTTTGTCAGTCCGAAAAGCGCCGCCGCTATTAGCGCCAGTGCCGGGTCCGCTTATAAACATAAGCTATTGCGATTGCCGCCGTTTGTGCTTGACGGCGCCACGGGGGATTGGGCCGACCTGTTTGATGGACTGAATCTGACAGGCCATTTTTTGGAACGAAATATATTGGGCGATCGACGCGTTGATGTGCTCCCTGCGCGCACGCGGTTGATCGATCGGCTAAAAAGGGCGGTTGCATAAAGCCGTTGCGCACGCCATCAGCGCAGCGGAAATCGGGAGAATTTGATGCTTGTTGCGGTGTTACCTGGGGATGGGATCGGACCAGAAGTCGTCGCTGAGGCAAGGCGCGTGCTCGACGCTGTCAGTTTGCCCTGCCTGACATATGCGTTGGCACAGGTTGGCGGTGCGGCGTATAAAGCAACTGGACATCCGCTGCCCGCTGCGACCCTTGATCTTGCCCGGCGTGCCGACGCGATCCTGTTTGGCGCAGTTGGCGATCCGGATTGCGATGGGCTGGAAAGGCATTTGCGGCCCGAACAAGCCATTCTAGGCCTGCGCAAGGAATTGGAACTGTTCGCCAATCTGCGACCCGCCAAACTCTTTCCAGAATTGGTTGATGCGTCTGCGTTACGCAGTGAAGTCGCCTCGCAGATTGATATGGTGATCGTCCGTGAGCTCAATGGCGACGTTTACTTCGGTGAAAAAGGTATCCGCAAAACCGCCACTGGCAAACGCGAGGGGTATGACATCATGTCCTATAATGAGGATGAGGTGCGGCGGATCGCGCGGGTCGGGTTTGAAACGGCGCGGGCACGCAAAGGAAAGCTGTGTTCGGTCGATAAGGCTAATGTGCTGGAAACATCGCAATTGTGGCGTGACGTGGTGATCGAAACCCACGCCGAATATCCCGATATCGCGCTCATCCATATGTATGTTGATAATGCCGCGATGCAGCTTGTCCGCAATCCTGGTCAGTTCGATGTGATCGTCACGGGCAACTTGTTCGGTGATATACTCTCTGATCAGGCCAGCATGTGCGCCGGGTCGATCGGCATGTTGCCCAGCGCGTCGCTCGATAGCGCGGGCAAGGGGCTTTATGAGCCGATCCACGGCTCTGCACCTGATATTGCCGGGCAGGGTAAAGCCAACCCGTTGGCGACTATCCTGTCCGCCGCGATGATGCTGCGATATTCGCTGGGACAGGCGCATGCCGCAGACCGGATCGAAGCAGCTGTCGGGGCGGCGCTAGCCAAAGGAGCGCGCTCGCCCGATCTTGGCGGTTCGATGACGACAACCGAAATGGGTGACGCTGTACTTGCTGCATTGACCTGAGGGTCTGTTCAACCGAAAAGCGATTATATGAAGAGATATACCGGTCAAGACCGCACCATAACCGCGAAATGGCGGCCCGCAACACAGGCGGTGCGCGGCGGCACAATGCGTTCGGAATTTGGCGAGACATCAGAAGCCTTGTTTCTGTCGTCTGGCTATACTTATGATGACGCTGAAACCGTCGCCGCCCGCTTTGCCGGTGAAGCAGAGGGGATGACCTATTCACGGCTTCAGAATCCCACGGTTCAGATGCTGGAGGAGCGCATTGCCCTGATGGAGGGGGCAGAGGCGTGCCGCGCACAGGCAACCGGAATGGCGGCGATGACAACGGCGCTTTTGTGCCAGCTTGAACAAGGGGACCACGTGGTCGCGGCGCGGGCGGCCTTTGGTTCTTGCCGCTGGTTGACAGATGTCCTGCTGCCCAAATGGGGGATCAGCACAACGACGATCGACAGCCGGGATAATGATGCGTGGAAGGCCGCGATCCAGCCTAATACCAAAGTGTTTTTCTTTGAAACGCCCGCCAATCCGACGATGGATATTGTCGATATGCGCTACGTCTGCGGCCTTGCGCGCGACCACGGGATCACGACGGTCGTAGACAATGCATTTGCAACGTCGGTGCTGCAAAGGCCGCTTGAATTTGGCGCTGATGTCGTCGCTTATTCGGCCACCAAGCTGATGGACGGTCAGGGGCGGGTGCTTGCTGGGGCGGTTTGCGGCAGCAATGCTTTTATCAACGATAAACTGTTGCCGTTCCAGCGTAATACCGGGCCAAATCTGTCGCCGTTCAATGCCTGGGTTGTTCTCAAGGGTCTGGAAACGCTGGACTTGCGGGCGATGCGCCAGTCGGAAAATGCGATGAAGGTCGGCAAATTTATGGAAAGACGGGTGCCGGTCATGCTCCATCCAGGGCTGGCATCTCATCCCCAGCATAATCTGGCAATGGCCCAGATGAAGGCGTGCGGCCCGATCTTTTCGTTCGTGCTCGATGGCGGGCGAAAGCAAGCACATGGTTTGTTGAACGCATTAGAACTCATTGATATTTCAAACAATATCGGAGACGCTCGCAGCTTGATGTGCCACCCGGCCTCGACAACGCACCACAGCGTAGGGCCAGAGGCGCGCGAAGAGATGGGCGTTGGCGAAGGCATGATCCGCCTGAATGTCGGGCTGGAAGATCCTGACGATGTGATCGAAGATATTGACCGTGCCTTGCGGAGCGTCGGGCTATGAAATCGCTTTTCGCTTATGCGCAGGAGACGCGCGGGTTCATTGTCCGTGTTTCAGCCAATTATCTTCAGGAACAATCAGAACCGAAGAAAAATCGTTGGTTCTGGGCCTATCATATCCGGATTGAGAATGTGGGGGATGAGGCCGCGCAATTGCTGGCCCGGCGCTGGGAAATTCGGGACGGCAATGGCGCGCTCAATCTGGTTGAAGGCGAGGGTGTTATCGGGGAGCAGCCGGTGATCAAACCGGACGGATCGTTCGACTATGTATCGGGCTGCCCGCTTGCAACACCCGCCGGGTCAATGGTCGGATCATTCCAGATGATTGGTGAGGATGGTGCGCGATTTAACATTGCCGTGCCGCGATTTGCCTTGAAAGCACCCGTGGTCAACGGATGAAGCGAACCCATCTTCCGCTCAATGGGATGCGTGTCTTCGACGCTGCCGCCCGGCATTTGAGTTTCACGCGCGCTGCCGACGAGCTTGCGGTTACGCCTGCGGCCGTCGGGCAGCAGATCCGTGCACTGGAGGATGTTTTGGGCGTTGTCTTGTTCAGGCGAACGTCAAAAGGCCTTGAATTAACGCCCGAAGCCGAAGGCGGTTTGGACGGCCTACGTGCCGGATTTTTGCAGTTGGAAGAATCGGTGCGGGCGATGCAGGCCGGTCAATCTTCAAAATCGCTGACGATTGCCGCACCTCGGGATTTTACAGCGAAATGGCTCGCGCCGCGCCTTGCGATTTATGGCAAGGGCGATCCAGAATTGCGCTTCATTCTTGTCGCGTCCGATGGCGACGTTGATTTTACTGAAGCAAATCTCGATCTTGCAATCCGTTACGGTGATGGCGCTGGAGACAATGAAGGCGTCAAACTTGCTGACGGTGCTCTTGTCATGGTCACCGCTCCTGACGGTGGCGGGGACACAATGATTTCCTGGCCTGGATGCCCGACAGAAGATGGCGGCGCGATGCTCCGTGTTGCTGACGCAGGATTGGCTATTGATGCGGCAGCAAGTGGCTTTGGCAAAGCTTGTGTGCCCCTGATTTTGGCTGAGGCAGACATAGCCACCGGTCGCGTTCGGGCACTTGATAATGCCAAGCCAAGTGAAACCACTTATTGGCTCGTTGCTCCCTTACCGCAATGGCGTCAGAAAAAGGTCAGATCACTGGTCGACATGTTAACGGTCGGGGTTTGAGGCGCGGGCCTCTCCATCCAGAAATGCTTCGATTTGGTCAAGGTCCACCGAGTTATCGACAAAAGCCTGACCTATACCGCGCGTAAGAATGAAGGGCAGGGTGCCGTTTGCCATTTTCTTGTCATGCGCCATGTGCGCCACCAGTGCGGCACCGTTAGTCCTAATTCCGGCAGCAGCGAGGCTGTTCGGCAATCCGACAGCAGCCAGATGGGCGTCAACCCGGGTTGAATCAGCGCGATCACATAGTCCCACATGCACCGAAAACCGGAAGGCCAAGGTCATGCCAGCGGCCACCGCCTCACCGTGCAGTAAGCGTTCTGAATAGCCGGTTTCTGCCTCGAGCGCGTGGCCAAATGTATGCCCAAGATTGAGGAGTGCGCGAACGCCTTTGGTTTCGCGTTCGTCGGCGGCAACAATATGTGCTTTCGCTTTCACGCTCGTTTCGATGGCATGGCAGGTCGCGGAGGGATCGCAGTCTATTACATTTGCCGCATGGGCTTCGCACCACTCGAAAAACGCAGGGTCACCTATCAATCCATATTTGACGACTTCGGCATAGCCAGACAGCATGTCACGCTTGGGCAGGGTTTTGAGCACGTCAGGATCAATCAGCACCAGTGACGGTTGATGAAAATGCCCAACCAGATTTTTTCCAGCGCCGGTGTTGATTGCCGTTTTGCCGCCGACCGACGAATCGACCTGGGCCAGCAGCGTCGTTGGAATTTGGATGAAATGACATCCGCGTTTGATAATCGACGCCGCAAACCCCGTCAGGTCACCGATAACGCCGCCACCAAAAGCAATGATATGGTCACCGCGCTCGACGCCTATGGAGAGCAACCTGTCGCACAATTCCGATAGCCCAGCCCAGCTCTTTGTCGCTTCGCCTGCGGGCAAAATGATCGTTTCGATATCGGTGCCCAGTGCAGCCGCCAAAGCGGGGAGTTGGAAGCGCGCGACGTTTTCATCAGTGACAATGATCGGACGCCGACCATTCAAATATGGCCGCAGCACAGATCCAGCACTACTCAAAAGTTTGCTGGCGATCATGATGTCATAGCTGTGACCGTCAAGGTTGACGGGGACTATTTGTGTCACGTGATAGCTTTCAATATGGCATCAACGGTGGCGTCGTGCGGGTTGGGCTGGCTGTTTACGCGGATATGGGCAAGTGCGTAGATCGGATTGCGTTCTTTTGCGAGCCGGATCAAAATTTCTTTTGGGTCGCCGCTCTGAAGCAGTGGGCGATCATTCTTGCGGCCAACGCGCTCTGCCAGCGTCTCGACATCAGCGTCAAGCCAAACCACGATCGCTTTTTCCAGAAGGAGTGCACGGGTTTGTGCGTTGATGAATGCGCCGCCTCCGGTTGCGATCACCTTTTGCTGACCATCGACAAGTCTGGCGATGACGCGTCGTTCCCCATCCCGAAAATGCTCTTCGCCATAGCGTTCGAATATCTCTGCGATTGAAAGGCCCGCCGCTTCAATGATCGCATGATCGGCGTCGACAAATGGCAAGGCCAGCCTTTGCGCCAAGCGTCGCCCTACGGTCGATTTTCCGACGCCCATCAACCCAACAAGAGCGATTGGCAATTGAGAATGCATTAAAGTCTGAGGTGCCACCTTATTCATCGTGTCAGGGCTATACACAAGGGGTGTGTCTCGGGCAAAAGGGTGAGAGAAATGTTTGGGCTGACTAGGAAATCAGATGTCTAGATTGGTAAAAGTGTTAGCCGTATTGCTGGTTCTTGTCGGGCTGCTGTTTGTGCTTGGCAGCATGAATAGCGAAAAGCCCTTGGTTCCTGTTGAAAAGCCGGTCGAGATCAATGCAGCTGCATAAAGGCCTGCTGGCGCTCGGTTGCGCAACGGGGCTGGCATTGGTCGCGGCAATACCGGTTCTTGGTCAGGACAGACCCGAATCCATCCTGCCCCCAGGATTTGGTGATTCGGATGAGAATGAAACGCCGAAACAACCGATCCGTGCCCCAGAAACGCCTAGAAAACGTCCAACGGACTTGTTGCCAGATTTTGAATTGACGCCGCCAACATCTGGTCAGTCGCCCAGTGTTTCTGCAGCAGCAGACGGCGCTTTGATTGGCGAAGAATTGCCAGATGAATTAGATGGCGAGGAATTACCGGCTCAACTGGTTGATATTCCAGCACAATTGCGGCGCTCAACGTCGATTGTCGGCGTGTTGGGGGCGGGTGATGGCGATATGGGGCAAGCGGGTTTTGCGGGCAACAACGGCCAATATCTGCAAAAGCTTATGCGCAATATACGGGCGCCAATTGCATCGCGCTGGGCGTCTATCCTTCTTCGCCGCGCGTTACTTAGCCGCACCCGCACGCCCGATGGATTGAACGGTGCCGACTGGGTTGCAGAAAGGGCTTGGCTGCTGCTCCGGATGGGAGAGGCAGATGCCGCACGGCAGCTTGTGCAAAGCGTCGATGTGGATCAATTCACGCCCAAAATGTATCAAGTCGCGATGCAAACAGCTTTGGCGACAGCCGATCCGTCGGCTTTGTGCGCTATGGCAGAAGGAGGCAGTCGGCAATTGAAAGAGCCGGCGTGGCCGTTGGCGCGGGCGATGTGCGCCGGAATGGCGGGCGAATCGTCGCTAGCGTCCTCGCTTATTGATCAAGCGCGAGACAAGCGTGGGCAAACAAATTTCGATGTATTGCTTGCTGAAAAGGTGTTTGGCGCCACCGCCAACACCCGCCGCGCGGTTGTTGTGCAATGGGACGGCGTGGACAAACTGACCGCTTGGCGGTTTGGATTGGCGAGCGCAACCGGGCTGGAAATCCCGGAAAAGCTTATGGCAAGCAGCGGGAAGCATGTTCGGGCTTGGCAGGCGCGTGTGCCGTTGTTGTCCCTTTCCAAACGGGTTGATGCGGCGGAAAAGGCAGCTGAACTTGGCGTATTGTCAAGTGCGGCGCTTGTCGATTTCTACGGTGCCCTACGCGAAGAAACCGACGCGCCCGACCGTTCAGGAAAGCCGTTTGAGCTTTTGCGAAATGCCTATATCGCGCCAGATGTTGATGAGCGGATTGCCGCAATGCGGACCCTTTGGACCTCGCCGGAGTCTGATCAATATGCCTATTCGCGTTATTTGTTGACTGCGCGCGCCGCCGCCCGGATCCCGGCGACATCAATGGCCGACAAAGATACGTCACGTTTGGTTGCATCCATGCTGTCGGCGGGCTTGGATTATCAGGCGACGCGCTGGGCACCATTTGTTTCCGCTGCAGATTCAATCGAAACCTGGGGACTTATGGCTGTCGGTTCCAACCGTTTGATGTCGGATGTAACTGCGGGTTCCATCGCGAATTTTGGCAATTCTGCAAAGCAGAATCAGGATCTCAAATCGGGTTTCCTGTTTGCCGGCCTTGCTGGGTTAGGCCGCTTACCTGCTGGTGAAATTTCTGAAATGGCAGACCAGTTTAATGTCGCCATAGCCCGTAAAACGGCTTGGACATTGGCTTTGGAACGGGCCGTTCGGACGAATTCACCCGCATCAGTCGCGTTGCTGTGCGCGGTGGGGCTCCAAACCATAGCGTGGCAGGACGTCACTCCGTTTCATCTTTTCCATATTGTCTTGTCGCTGCGTCAGGTCGGGTTTGAAGCCGAAGCCCGCATGATCGCTGCTGAAGCCCTGATGCGGACATAAAGAACATGCCGGGCGACGATCTTCGTCTCGTCGACAGGTTCATTGAAATGATGGCCGCTCAGACGGGCGCTTCGCTGAATAGTCAATCCGCTTATCGTTATGATCTTACGCAGGCATCTGTTATACTGAACGGTAATTTGACGAGCACCGGCGCTGATGGGATCGCCAAATTGGCTGGGCAGTGGCTTAACTATGCCCCCGCAACTGTCGCAAGGAAGGCCGCCACTCTTAGGCGCTTTTTCGGGTTTCTTGTTGATGAGGGGTTTCGGGCGGATGACCTATCGGCAACCTTACCGCGCGCCGGGAATAGTCGGCGACTGCCAAAAATTGTCAGCCACGGCGATATCGACGCGATATTCATGGAACTCGCGCAGCGAACGACAAGTGCAAAACCAAACGCAGCGGATATCCGCCTCTCGCTAATTGTGGAATTGCTATACGGATCGGGTTTGCGCGCTACCGAGGCGGTTTCGCTTCCGTTAAGTGCACTGTCCCAAGATCGCCCGTTTGCGATCATCAAAGGCAAGGGCGACAAAGACAGAATGGTTCCGGTTTCGGATAAGGCCCGTCGTGCTTTGGCAGATTGGCTGGCGATGAGACCTCCCGGAACGCATTGGTTGTTTCCATCGGGCAAATCCCATCTCAGCCGTGTTCGCCTGCATCAGTTGATCAAGCAATTGGCGGTAACTGCAGGTCTCGACCCGACCAAACTCAGTCCACACATATTACGCCATGCCTTTGCGACCCATCTTCTTGAAGGAGGCGCAGATTTACGGGCATTGCAGATAATGTTGGGACATGCCGATATCGCTACAACCGAAATTTACACGCATGTTGACCGCCGCCGACTTGTTGAATTGGTGAATAGCAGTCACCCGCTCGTTGACGTTCCGCCGCGCCGGTCCTAATCCAAAGCGATGGTGAGTTTTTTAGATTTTGAAAAGCCGATTGCTGAATTACAAGCGCGGATTGCCGAATTGCGAGAGTCTGACGGTACCGAGGCTGTCGATATCGGGCCCGAGCTTGAGCGGCTGGAGGCAAAAGCAAGCCGCATGCTGCGGGACACTTACGCGAAACTAACGCCTTGGCAGAAAACGCAGGTGGCCAGACACCCCGAGCGTCCGCATTTCAAAAACTATATCGCCGGGATGATCGACGATTTCATGCCATTGGCAGGCGATAGGGCATTTGCCGATGACCACGCTATCATTGGTGGTTTTGGACGCCTTGATGGCAGGCGGATCATGGTCATC
>JANNWX010000079.1:0-1617 GCA_031409315.1 Sphingomonadales bacterium
ATCATTTCGCCAATTTCGCTTTCGCCGTTGGCTGAAATCGTACCCACCTGAGCGATTTCCGACGTGCCCGCAACTGGCTTTGAACGGGCCGCAAGATCAGCAACGACCTTGTTCACTGCGAGATCGATACCACGCTTGAGATCCATTGGGTTCATGCCAGCAGCAACCGATTTCATGCCTTCGCGAATAATTGCCTGAGCAAGTACGGTTGCGGTTGTCGTGCCATCGCCTGCGGCGTCATTGGTCTTCGAAGCAACTTCACGCACCATTTGTGCGCCCATATTTTCGAACTTGTCCTTGAGTTCGATTTCCTTGGCAACGGTTACGCCGTCCTTAGTGATGCGGGGTGCGCCGAAGCTCTTATCGAGTACAACGTTACGGCCCTTGGGGCCAAGCGTTACCTTTACCGCGTCGGCAAGTATATCAACGCCGCGCAGAATGCGCTCACGCGCGTCGCGGCCAAATTTTACGTCTTTTGCAGCCATGTGCTTATTCCTTCAAAAAATTTCGTAGGGGAGAAGTGTGTTAACCGACGATCCCGAGGATCTTGTCTTCTTCCATGATCAAAAGATCTTCACCGTCGATCTTGACTTCGGTGCCGGACCATTTGCCGAAAAGAATTTTGTCGCCGACTTTGATTTCCATCGGAGTGATACCGCCATCATCACGACGCTTACCCGTTCCAACGGCAACTACTTCGCCTTCTTGAGGTTTTTCCTGCGCTGTATCGGGGATGATGATCCCGCCAGCGGTTTTTGCTTCTGCCTCGACCCTGCGGACGAGTACGCGGTCGTGCAATGGACGAAATTTCATATGGTCTTCCTCATATTTGCTGACCGACCAGCGCCGGACAGTCTTTGCGATTTCGCGTAGGTGCTGGCACTCACAGGGCGTGATTGCTAGCAAGTGCGAGATGGTGGCTGAGCGCGTTTACGTCAAGGGCGAAATTTAATGCGACCCAGATAAAATTTTCTTCGTTTCTCCTCCGCGTCTCCGCGCCTCCGCGTGAACCTATCTGGCCTCACAGCGCGGGGCAGGCCGGGATTAATCTCACGCGGTGGCGCGGAGACGCGGAGGAGAAAAGAGCTTATTGGGCCGCGCCTCTTTCATCCGTATTCTCTCGCCTCCGCGCGAAATCGTTATTCCTTTGGCAAAAGCCCTAGCCGCGCCCGCGCCCGCCAGCGCCAGAGCATCAACACACTGACCACGCCAAGCCCAGACGCCAGCCCGATCCAGATGCCAACGCCCTGCATCCCGCCCCAAAACGCAAGGCCAGTGCCAATCCCGATCCCGATCACCCAATATCCAAATAGCGCGAACACCATCGGCACGCGGGTGTCATGCAGGCCGCGCAGCATCCCTGCGCCGACGACTTGTGCGCCGTCCGCGATCTGGAACACCGCCGCGACTAACAGGAATGATCCCGCAAGTTCAACTACGCGCGCGTTTTCGGCCAAGCTGCGATCAATGAATATGCCGATCAACGCGCCGGGAAAGAGCAGCAGCGTCAGCGCCATTACCGCCATGAAGCCAACGCCCAGCACAAACGCCATCCATCCCGAACGGTGGATCGCAGCATCATCCTTGCGGCCATAGCCGATGCCAACGCGGATCGTT
>JANNWX010000080.1:0-11543 GCA_031409315.1 Sphingomonadales bacterium
ATCGTGCTTGCGCCTGCTTTCGGGACGGTCGCCTTCCCTCACACGCTGGAGCCCGAGTGGCGCAAGCGGCCCTTGCCGATCGATGGCGAGCCGTCGAAATTCGGCGACCAGCTTGGCTGGGCCGGGATTGCTGCACCCTTGGCAAGGCTAGCAATATGGGGGAAATCGTCGCTGGTCAGGGCGTCGCCGTCACACAGAACAGCGGCGCGGAACAACGCGTTCTGCAACTGGCGGACGTTGCCCGGCCACGTATAACCCATCAGCACGTCGAGCGCCGCGTCGGTAATACCAAGCCCGCGCAGCCCCGGCTGGCGGGCAATCCGCGCCAGCAGATGGCGGGACAGCGCCGCAACATCGCCCTTGCGTTCACGTAGTGGCGGGATTGTGACTTGGACGACGTTCAACCGGTAATAAAGATCCTCGCGGAACCGTCCGGCCTCCACCTCATCAAGCAAGGTCTTGTTGGTAGCGGCAACAATGCGGACATCAACTTCGCGGGGCATCCGCGCCCCAACCGGTTGGACATCGCCCGATTGCAACACGCGCAGCAGTTTGACCTGCGCCTCCATCGGCAATTCGCCAATTTCGTCGAGGAATAATGTGCCGCCGTCGGCATCCTGAAATTTGCCGATGTGCCGGGTGAATGCGCCGGTAAACGCACCCTTTTCATGGCCGAACAGTTCGGATTCGATGAGGTTCGCCGGGATCGCCCCACAATTAACCGCGATCATCGGCTTTTTGGCGCGGGGAGATGCGGCATGGATCGCCTCTGCGACAACTTCCTTGCCGACGCCGCTCTCGCCCTCGATCAGAATCGGAATGCGTGCCCGGGCTGCCTTGGCCGCAATGGCAAGCGCGGCCCGGAATTGCGGCGCAGACCCGACAATTTCATCAAATCCAAGCGGCGCAGAAATTTTCTCAGTGAGTGGGCGGAGCTCCCCTGCCGGGGTGCTGCCATCGACGGCCGCATCAAGCGCCGCCAGTAACCGGTCCGGCGCGATGGGTTTGACCAGAAAATCGGTCGCACCGGCGCGCATCGCCTCAACAGCCGTCGACACATCATTGATCGCGGTCAGCATCAGGATGGGCAGGGCAGGTCGCCGCGCCTTTAATTCACGGATCAGATCGGCTGAATCGCCTTGCGGCATCGAATGATCGAGCAGGATCGCATCCAGCATCATTCCGTCGCGGGTGCCAAGCATCGCAATGGCAATTTCGCTGTCGCCCGCGATCAGTGAACGCCACCCCGCACGCGCGGCAAGCGCTGTCACCAGCCGCTGTTGGGCTGGCTCGTCATCAACGACCATCACCATACGTGTGCCACTTGGCGTCATAATATCCCCAAACCTGTCACGTTACCGGCCAAACTTGTCCCGTTACCGGACAGTCATAGCGAAAAGGGGTAAAGGCGAGCTTAAGCGGCGCGATATCATTCTGGTCACAGATGGGGTTGAGCGCAGCCGCCTGCCCGATTATGGCGGTGGTAACGAACCAGAGAGTCAAGGGGAAGATCATGGCAGGCAAGGGCGATATGAAAGCGCATGAAGACACCTATTCAGGCGTGATGAGCCTGTTGAAATGGGGCACAATCGGATCATTGCTGGTGGGCGCGCTTGTTATCGTGCTGATCTCATCCTGACCCCGTGAAAATCGCAGTTCTGAAAGAAAGCGCCGAGGGGGAGCGCCGGGTGGCCGCTTCGCCCGAAACGGTGAAAAAATTCATTGCCCTTGGCGCGGCCTTTGCCGTTGAAAAAGGCGCTGGCCTGTCGGCGTCGATTGCGGACGCGGATTACGTGGCGGCGGGCGCGGCGCTGGGGACGGCGGCAGCGGTGATCAAAGATGCGGACATCATTCTGGGCGTGCAGGGGCCGGACCCCAAGGCGTTAAAGGGCATGAAGGCCGGTGCTTGGATCGTCGCCGGGCTCAATCCTTTTGGACAGCGCAGCCGTGTTGATGATTATGCCAAACTGGGCGTTGAGGCGTTGGCGATGGAATTCATGCCGCGCATCACACGTGCACAATCGATGGATATTCTCTCATCGCAGTCGAATCTGGCCGGATATAAAGCGGTTTTGGACGCGGCGGGCGAATATGGCCGCGCCTTTCCGATGATGATGACGGCGGCCGGAACCATCTCTGCTGCGCGGGTGTTCGTCATGGGCGTCGGCGTTGCCGGATTGCAGGCGATTGCCACTGCGCGGCGTTTGGGTGCGCAGGTTTCGGCGACGGACGTGCGCTCGGCCACCAAGGAACAGATTGAATCGCTTGGCGCAAAAGCTATCTTCGTGGATAGCGTCGCGGGCATCGAAGGCGAAGGCGCGGGCGGATACGCCACCGAAATGTCCGACGCGTATAAGGCGGCACAGACCGAACTCGTTTCCGCGCATATCGCCAAGCAGGATATCGTGATCACCACCGCGCTAATCCCTGGACGTCCGGCCCCAAGGCTGATTTCAGACGCGCAGATTGCGACGATGAAACCGGGGTCGGTGATCGTCGACCTAGCGGTGGAAAGCGGCGGCAATGTCGAAGGCGCGGTCGCCGGATCGGTTGTTGAAAAACACGGGGTCAGGATCGTCGGCCACAAAAATGTGCCCTCACGCCTCGCCGCAGATGCCAGCGCCCTGTTCGCCCGCAACCTGTATAATTTCCTTTCGGCCTTCTGGGACAAGGAAACGGGCGCGCCTGTTCTCGATGAGGAGATTGGCGATGCCATCCGGCTGACGCAAGGCGGCAAGGTCGTGCATGCGAGGTTGTTAGGGTGAGGCGCAAGATTCTTGCACTAATTGCCTGCCTAGCCTTCGTTCTTGGGCCTCCAGCATATGGCGATGTTATAGGTCAATGGACTACTGCCTTTGGTCAAGGCACTATCGAATATTCAATTTATGCCGATGTATCGCAGAAGACATATTTAACAATATCAGATGCAAGCAATG
The DNA here is from genome assembly GCA_031409315.1 of Sphingomonadales bacterium. Classification (GTDB taxonomy): domain Bacteria; phylum Pseudomonadota; class Alphaproteobacteria; order Sphingomonadales; family Sphingomonadaceae; genus Aquisediminimonas. The sequence goes on from JANNWX010000080.1 coordinate 2,937, forward strand.
GCTTTGGAGATGGCGTCGAAGTTTTTTTCGCGATTAAAGGTCATGGCGCAAAGCCCGGAAGTCCTGTCGTATTCACTATAGGATCGGTCTCGATCCGCATGACTGCGAATTCCGGGGGATCTATTTCCACTGGATGTCAGTCTTGCGCACGAGATTTCGATGCGCTCTGGATCTTACTCCGATCAGGAAGCTCGGTGCGCCTCTCGTTCGATGGAAGAGTGGCTGACTTTACCCTTCGTGGTGCCGCGAGAATTTTACCGCGTAACCCACCACCTGCCGATTATTACAGATAGAGGCACAATAAATGACCTTCATCTCAATCCTCTCCATCTTCGTGATGGCCGGCTTCGTCAGCTATAATGTCGTATGGCTCGGTGCTGCTTATCCCCAGAGTGGTTTTGTGCTAAGAAGCGATAGATGAACAGCGCACAAACCTTGGCAGAACTCAAATCTCTGGAACCCGAGCTCCGGGCGCAAGGCGTTTCCGCGTTGTATCTGTTTGGGTCATATGCGCGCGGAGAGGAGACGGCTGATTCCGATATTGACCTGCTCTTTGATCTTGCACCCGATGTCCGCTTCAGCCTGTTTGATCAGGCGCGGATAAGTACGCAATTGGCTGAATTGATGCATGCCAAAGTGGATTTCATTCCGCGAAGAGCTTTGCATCCGATACTGAAGGAACGTGTCGAAGCCGAAAAAGTCACGGTGTTCAATTGAAGGGAAATGATCGCGACCGGCTGTTCGTGGCGCTGATTGGCGAGGCAGTTGCCGATATCCAGCGTCGCTTAGGAAATACGGATTTTGAGGCATTTCTGACTGATCGCGATGAGCAAGCGTTGACAGCGTTCAGGCTCTCAATCATCGGCGAAAATGCAAATAAGTTGTCGCACGAACTAAAAAACCGCCATCCAAATATTCCTTGGCTAGATATGGTCGCTTTCCGCAATTACGTGGCGCACGAATATCACCGAGTCGATCTTGCCATGGTTTGGGAAGCAGTGCTGTCGCTCGGCCAAATAGAGGCAATGGTCGATGCCGAGCAGGCCAAATTAGACGAACAGGGGCAATAAATGGACTTCATCTCAATCCTTTCCATCTTCGTGATGGCCTGTTTCGTTGGCTATTATGTCGTCTGGTCGGTCACGCCCGCGCTGCATACGCCGCTGATGGCGGTTACCAATGCGATCTCGTCGGTGATCATTGTCGGCGCGCTGATTGCAGCGGCACCTGTGCTGTCGGATATGAGCGGAACTGCCAAATGGCTGGGGCTGATCGCGGTGACGTTGGCTAGCGTCAATATCTTTGGCGGATTTGCGGTGACGGCGCGGATGCTGGCGATGTATAAGAAGAAGGATCGCACCGCTCCCACCCCTTCAGGGGAGGGGAGCAAATAGTCATGGAACATGCTGCCGCCATGCCCGCTTGGGCGCTGCTTGCCTACCTAGTCGCAGGAATTTGCTTCATTCTTTCGCTCCGTGGTCTGTCATCGCCCGCGACCAGTCAGCGCGGCAATCGGTCAGGTATGATCGGTATGGCGCTGGCCGTCGGGACGACACTTGCGACCTTAGCACCGGTGCCGCCGGGCGGGTTCATTCCGCAGCCGACCCCGGACGATCTGGTAACGCTTTTCCAGATATTTGGGGCGATTGCTGTTGGTGCGGTGATCGGGATCGTAACCGCAAGGCGGATCGCCATGACGGATATGCCACAGCTTGTTGCCGCCTTCCACTCGTTGGTCGGGCTGGCCGCGGTTCTGGTCGCCGCGTCTGGATTTATCTCCCCAGAAGTGCTCGGTATTGCTGGCGCAGACGGGATCATCCACCCGCCCAGCCGGATTGAAATGGGGCTTGGCATCGCCATTGGTGCGATCACGTTTTCCGGCTCGGTGATCGCCTTCCTCAAACTCAACGGCAATATGTCGGGCAGTCCGATCATGTTGCCGGGGCGGCACATCATCAACCTCGGGTTGATTGCCGGCATCTTGGGTCTGATCGCTTATTTTTACACCGACCAAAGCCCTTGGATTTTCTGGACGATCACCGGCCTCAGCTTCCTGATCGGCTTTCTCCTCATCATCCCGATTGGCGGCGCGGATATGCCGGTCGTGGTGTCGATGCTCAACAGCTATTCGGGGTGGGCAGCCGCAGCGATGGGCTTTACCCTGCAAAATACCGCGATGATCATCACCGGCGCTTTGGTCGGATCATCGGGCGCAATCCTGTCCTACATCATGTGCCGGGCGATGAACCGCAGCTTCATTTCCGTGATCGCTGGCGGCTTTGGCGCGGTCGCCAGTGGAGCGAGCGAGGCCAAGACCGACCGGCCGTGGAAGCGCGGATCGGCGGAGGATGCGGCATTCCTGATGAAACAATCTGATCAGGTCATTATCATTCCCGGATACGGCATGGCGGTGGCGCAGGCCCAGCATGTGCTGCGCGAAATGGGCGATCTGCTCAAGAAAGAGGGTGTGCGCGTCAAATATGCGATCCACCCGGTTGCAGGCCGGATGCCGGGGCATATGAACGTGCTGCTGGCTGAAGCGAATGTGCCCTATGACGAGGTGTTCGAGCTTGAGGATATCAACGGCGAATTTGCACAAACCGATGTCGCCTTCATCATCGGCGCGAACGATGTGGTCAATCCGGCGGCAAAGACCGACAAGACGTCGCCCATCTACGGGATGCCGGTGTTCGATGTGGATAAGGCCAAGACCGTGCTGTTCATCAAAAGGTCAATGGGCGGGGTTGGCTATGCCGGTGTCGACAATGATGTGTTTTACATGGACCACACAATGATGTTGCTGGCGGATGCGAAAAAGATGGTCGAGGATATTGTGAAGGCGCTCGCGCACTGATTGAGCGCAAAAACGTGTCCGGGCCGCCCGGCTGAATATGGCCCCCGGCCGGGCTTTGGGGGCGACGACCGGGGGCCATGCCGTCGGCGTTGGTGGTGGGGGCACCTCAGCCGCGCTGGCCGTCCCTTTCTATGACGATTGCCGACGCAAACAGGTTAACCGGATTTGGCAACTTGATCCGTTTCGGATTGAAATTCAGGCCCTTGGCTGGCGCGCGGACATTGCCTGCCCCTAACATTGCTGTCAGGCCATATCAATTGATCGATAACGGATATAATAACAGACGACACCGTTTCGGATTGAAGGCAATTCGATCTGGAACGGAGAATGAACATGCTGGATACAGACGTGAAACACGATGAATCGCCCGATGATGCGAACAGCTTTTCTGGCGGGGCTTGGCTGCGGCGCAGTGCGGTTGACGCACCGAACATCATCATTCTGTCGGATGGCTCGAATGGCGGTGCTGATACACGGTCCGCTGTCGAAGCCGCAGGCGGGGGCGTTGCAGCCTCCTTGCGGTTTGAAGAGGTGTTGGCTGATGATCTGACTCTGGACGCAGCCGACCTGATCTTCGTCGACTATGAAGGGCGGGGCGGCAGTGCCATCGACCCCATTTTGGACATGTTGACATCGGTGCTGGCGCGGCGGCGCGCTCAATTGCTGATCACAACATCGTTGCAGGAAATTGACCTGTTCAGCGGCTTGCTTGCCGATCCCAATGTCGGCTTCCTGTGTCAGCCTTCGCGTGTCGAGCGCGCCCTTGCGATCAAGTTGGCGCTAATGACCGATCAAGATACCGTGCACGACCGGACCACCGAATTGGAAACGGAACGTTTGCGCCGGTTGGCCGAAGAAATCGGACGGATCGCCCGGTCGCTTTCGACATTATCAGCCGGGATGCCGTCGTCCCCCGATTACCAATCAGCCGTTGGTGACGTGTACAGCCAATTCAAGGCAGAGCCAATGTTCGCTGCAGAGACCGCGGCGACGCCCGACGCCGCTGAAATTAGATCAATCATCCGTCAACGCCGCTTACGTGATCGTTATTTTGCGCCAGATCTGTTTGCCGACCCGGCGTGGGACATGCTTCTCGACTTGATGGCAGCGCGGGCTGAGCGGGTTCAGGTTGCGGTATCAAGCCTGTGCATCGCCGCTGCCGTTCCGCCAACAACGGCGCTGCGCTGGATCAAGACGATGACCGATGTTGGGCTGTTTGAGCGGGCTTCCGACCCAGAGGATGGCCGCCGCATATTTATCCAACTGTCAGACAAAGCAGCAAACGCGATGGCCAATTACCTTTCGCTGGCGAAACAATCTGGTTTCGGTATCGTTTGATCGGCCGGGCGGCGGGGGCTTGCGCTGCGCCCGCCAATCGGGCAATGGCGCGCTTCCTTGGATAGCCTCTGGCACCCGAGGGGCGCTTAGCTCAGTTGGTAGAGCATCTCGTTTACACCGAGAGGGTCAGCGGTTCGAGCCCGTTAGCGCCCACCAGGGATTTTAGCGCGATTGCACGCATCACTGTTGCTCCCCCTTCATCCGTTGCGCGTAGCCCGCCGTCATCATGGCGGCGATCATATCGAACAATTTGTTCGGAGAGAGCCGCCTGAGCCTTGGCATTGTTCTTTCAATACCGCGTGCAACGAGAATTTCACGCTGCCCGCGCGCGATGGCGCGGACCATCGTCGCGGCCGCCGTGTCGGCCAAGATGCCTTTGTCGATCGCTGCATCGCTAACGCCGCGCCGCGATCCGTCTGCTTCCAAAGCGTTACGTGACACATTGGTCTTGACGGATCCCGGCGTGATCACATGCACCTGTATGCCCAGTCCTGCCACTTCCGCACGCAGCGCATCGGCATAGCCAATTAGTCCGTGCTTTGCTGCGCAATAGGCCGTCCGCATCGGCACGCCGACTTTGCCCGCAACGCTGGAGATGAATACGAGCCTACCTGATTGGCGTGTTACCATATGCGGCAGGACCAATTGGGTCAGAGCGATAGGCGCGCGCAGATCGACATCGATGATCTTGTCATACACCGCCATCTGTGTGTCGATGGCGAGCGAGCGTTGCGAAATGCCCGCATTATTGACCAGCATGTCTATCCGCCCTTTCCACTCCTTAGCGCAGGCAACGATTTCTGGAAGTTTGTCCATGTCAGTCGTTTCAAAGGGAAGAATAAGATGGCTGGTCTTGCCGCAAGCCGCAGCAACCCTTTCAAGCGCGCCGACATTCCTCCCCGACAGGATGAGAGAGGCGCCTTTTCTGGCCAATTGCTTGGCAAGTGCTTCGCCAATGCCTGACGACGCGCCGGTGATCCAGATGATCTGTCCCTTGAACATAGCTCCGCTCCTTCGGTTGAGTGTGGACGGTAAAGACCTGCCTCACCTGCTGCAAGCAAAGCCCGCTTGATCCGGCGCGCGTGAACGCCCACATAGGGCCCATGCTTATTGAAACCGAAACGACGCCAAACCCCGCCACCCTGAAATTTCTGCCGGGGCGGCTCGTCATGGACAGCGGAACCCGTGACTTTGCAACGTCTGAAGAGGCCGAAGCCTCTCCGCTTGCAGAAATGCTGTTCGGCCTTGGCGATGTCGAGGGTGTTTTCTTTGGCCGCGACTTTGTTTCGGTCACGGCGGGTCCGGGTTCCAACTGGGCCGATTTGAAGCCGGATGTGCTGGGCATCATGCTTGACCATTTTTCGGCGAACATGCCTTTGTTCAAACCGGCCAGCGCCTCCTTTTTCGTGCCCGCCGAAAGCGATTTCACCGATGACCCGGCGGATGAGGATATCATTGTTCAGATCAAGGAACTCATCGAAACCCGGGTCCGCCCTGCGGTCGCCAATGATGGTGGCGACATCATTTACCGCGGGTTTGATAAGGGTAAAGTCTATCTCAAGATGCAGGGTGCCTGTGCTGGTTGCCCGTCATCAACCGCGACGTTGAAAAACGGCATCGAATCGCTCCTCAAACATTATGTGCCCGAAGTGACCGAAGTCCTCTCCGTCTAACATTTCAGAAAGTTATCCATGTCCAATCCGCTAGAACCGGCTGCGCTCGACCAATTGTTTCGCACCGCCCGCACCTATAACGGCTATCTTGATAAGCCCGTTTCTGATGCGCAGCTGGACGACATCTGGGAATTGATGAAATTCGGCCCGACATCCGCCAACAGCCTGCCTGCGCGTCTCATTTGGGTGAAAAGCCCTGAAGCGAAGAAAAAACTCGCAGATATGTGCCTGCCGGCGAACGGCGCGAAAGTGCTGAGCGCGCCGGTGACTGTCATCATCGGGATGGACGGGGAATTTTACAACCAATTGCCGGACCTGATGCCCCATGTCGATGCGCGGGCCTGGTTCAAGGATGCGCCCGAACTTGCCGCAACAACCGCGTTTCGAAATTCATCGTTGCAAGGGGCATATTTCATCATGGCCGCACGCGCGCTTGGCCTTGATACCGGGCCGATGTCAGGGTTTAGCAATGAAGCGGTTGATGCCGCCTTTTTTGCTGGGACCAAGGTGACGTCCAACTTCATCTCGACGCTGGGCTACGGCGATCCGGCGACCATATTCGGCCGGTCGCCGCGTCCGGCTTTTGACCGGTTCAACAGCATCGTCTGACGACCGCGTGATACTTGTCATTGAAACTGCAACCGCCGCCTGTTCGGTCGCTTTGATCGAAGGCGACACTGTCATTGCCTTTGCCCATGACGTCGTTGGGCGCGGCCATGCCGAAAGGTTGATCCCGATGATTGCGTCGCTGCCAGGCGGAGGACGCGCTGATCAGATCATTGCAGGATGCGGGCCTGGCAGTTTCACTGGCGTCCGCGTCGGGATTGCTGCGGCCAGGGGGCTGGCTCTGGCGTGGCATATTCCAGCCTGTGGTTATTCGACCCATGCCCTTGTTGCTGCGCGTGCTTTTGCCGACGACCAAGACCTTGGTGAGGTGACGGTGGCAATGGAGGCAGGGCACGGCCAAATGTTTATCCAATCCTATGGTTCGGCCCCGTTTGGGCCGCTGGACACCCTTGTATCCTTGCCTCCCGAAGCGGCGGTGCATTATTCGGTGCGGGCACATGTTGCGGGGAGTGCTGCGACCAAGCTGATTGACGTGACTGGGCAAGGAAAAATCGTCGATGCGCCTGTGGATGCGCGCAATTATGTTCATTTGCCGCTTGCCCTGTGCGCCTTGCCACTTACCCCTATCTACGGGCGAGGGCCGGATGCAAAGCCGCTGACATGAAAAACCACGTCGTGCTTGAACCGGGCGGGATTGCTGATCTTAGCGCGATCATGCCAGTCATGGCTGCGGCATTCGATAATTGCTTTGGTGAAGCTTGGAGCGAAGCGCAGTGCGCTGGTATTCTGGCGTTGCCGCGAAGCGCACTGATAATCGCGCGGGTAGACGGGAATGTTGCGGGATTTGGTCTGCTTAGGTGGGTTCTGGATGAGGCCGAACTTCTTTTACTTGCCGTGGCACCAGCCCATCAGCGGCACGCAATTGGCACGGTGTTGCTCCGATCGGTTTTGCAATCCGCGCGCGGAGATAAGGCGAAACGGATTTTCCTTGAAGTGCGCGATTCAAATCCTGCGCGCCTGTTTTACGAACAATCCGGTTTTGTTCGTGTTGGCACGCGCCCACATTATTATAGCGGTCAAGACGGATCGCGTCATGATGCGCTCACATATGCGCTTCAATTGGTGCCAGCGTAAGTTTGCGGTGTATTTTCAAGTCGAATCATATTAAGCAGCTATCCAATCAAGTAATAATTCTGTGACTCCGCATAAATATACCACTTCAATATGAAAGTAAGCCCAATGTCCGAAGAATCCGAACTACAAGAAACCTTGATCACCCTGACCGCTGACATTGTGGCAGCGCATGTGAGCAACAATTCGGTCGCTGTTTCGGACCTACCTCTGCTCATCACTAATGTGCATGGTGCACTGTCCGGCCTTGGCGCGCCGCCCGCTGTCATTGCCGTCAAGCAAGAGCCCGCCGTTTCGATTCGCGCGTCGATCAAGCAGGACTATATTGTCTGTTTGGAAGACGGTAAAAAGCTGAAGATGCTCAAGCGCCATTTGATGACGCATTACGGCATGACACCTGACGATTATCGCGCGAAGTGGGGCTTGGCTTCCGATTATCCGATGGTTGCGCCAAGCTATGCCGAAACACGCCGCACGCTGGCGGTTAAAATCGGCCTTGGTCGCAAACGCGGAAAACGTAAATAATCTGCGGCTTTTCCCGCGAGGAAAAAAGGGCTAGAACGGCGATATGATATCCTATTCTGCCCTTTTTTGTGCCGCATGACCCGCCAGATTGATGTCGAGGCGCTGTGCGCGCAAAAAGGGTTGCGGATCACCGAGCAACGGCGAGTGATTGCCAAGGTTCTGTCCGATTCCGAAGATCATCCCGATGTTGAGGCCTTACACGCCCGCGCATCAAAAGTGGATCCCGGTATTTCGATCGCCACTGTCTACCGCACGGTCCGGCTGTTTGAAGAAGCAGGAATTCTTGAACGGCATGACTTTGGTGACGGTCGATCACGCTATGAAGCCGCGCCGGAGGCACATCACGACCACTTGATCGACGTCGAAACCGGCAATGTCATCGAATTTGTCGATCCAGAATTAGAAGCCCTCCAAAAACAGATAGCCGAAAAACTGGGCTTCCGGCTCGTCGATCACCGGATGGAGCTGTACGGAGTGAGCCTCGATCGCGAGCGCTAGAGAACACTCAGACCCGCTAGC
>JANNWX010000081.1:0-7732 GCA_031409315.1 Sphingomonadales bacterium
TTGCGGTTTTTTCTGTGTCCGCAATGGCCCTTCTGCTGGCAGGAGCCTTGCCTACAATAGCATCCCCAGCGTCTGCATCCGGGGCAACCACCGCAACCCATCTGGGTGTCGCGTCCTGCGCCGGTTCCACTTGTCATGGCCGGATGGAGGCCGATGGCAAGGTCGTTCGGCAAGATGAATTGATGCGCTGGCAGGAACCTTCATCCCCGTCTGGCGCGCACAGCCGGGCCTTTGCTGTGCTTTCCAACGCACGCAGTGCGCAAATCACGCGCAACCTTGGCATCGGCAGTGCGACAGCAGCGCCGATGTGCCTTGGCTGCCACAGTGACGATGCCACGTCGCGCGGGGGGCAATTTCAGGTTTCGGACGGCGTTGGCTGTGAATCCTGCCACGGCGGCGCGTCTGGCTGGATCGCAACCCATTATGCGGTTGGGGCGAGCCACGGCGCCAATGTGGCAAACGGCATGATCCCGCTCGACAATCCAAAGGCACGGGCCGCCGTCTGCCTCGACTGCCATCTGGGCAGTGCGCAGAACGGACAATTTGTGAACCACCGGATCATGGCCGCCGGGCACCCGCGCATTTCGTTCGAGATCGATCTGTTTTCATCGTTGCAACAACATCATGACGAAGATGCCGATTATGCCGGGCGCAAAGGCCGGACGGACACTATCCAAATGTGGGCCATCGGTCAGGCGTTGGCGGTAAAGCGGTCACTGACACTATATGCCAATCCTGCGCGCGGGACAGAGGGCGTATTTCCCGAATTCTATTTCTTCGATTGCCATTCTTGCCACCGCCGGATTTATGATCAGGCACAAGCGGTCAAAACCGGTGTTGATAATCCCGGTCGGCCAATTCCCGAAGGGATGCCGCCCTACAATGATGAAAATATAATCATGCTGTCGGCGGCGGCCAAGGTCGTCGCCCCGACGCTTGCCACCCAATTTGAAACCGCGGCCAAGGCATTTCACGTAGCCCTTGCCAAAGACCGCCCGTCGGCAATTGCAGCGGCCGGACGCCTTGCCGCAGCCGCAGATGCACTGGCAGACAGTTTTGCCACACGCAGTTTTGGCAATGATCAGGCTTTTGCGATGATCGATACGATCGCCAGCACTGCGGTTGCAGCGCGCTTCACCGATTACGAAGGGTCGGTGCAGGCCGTCATGTCTGTCGACACTTTATTGGGGTCGTTGGTCAAATCGGGTCGCGTCACCATCGGCGCGGCGGCAGGCATCAGGAATGATATCAACCGCGCATACGGGGCGGTGCGTGACCCAAACACATATCGCCCAGCCGAATTCCGCACGGCATTGGCGGCGGCGGCGCGCAGCATAAGGGCGCTGGGATGACCAGACACAACCGTGTTTCGACCCTGCTTGCCGGTGTGTCTCTAGTCCTGTCGTCTTGCGGCGGGGGCAGTTCGGCGGGCGGCGGCGGCGGCAACCCTCCATCCCCTCCCCCACCGCCGTCGACGCGATTATTTGCTGATCCCGCGCAGGAAGCATTGTCGGTTACCGACGTCGAAAATGTGATTGCCCATGCCGTCGGTGAGGCACGGGCGCGCAACTTGCCAGCGACAATTGCTGTCACAGACCGGGTCGGCAATGTCCTTGGCGTGTTCAACATGAACGGCGCGCGCGCAACGGCGACAACCAGCGTCGCGCCGAACGGGGCTAATATCGATGCCCAAAACGTCACATTCCCGGCGGCCGCTGGTGCAATCGCCAAGGCCATAACCGGCGCATATCTGTCGAGTGGCGGCAATGCGTTTAGCAGCCGTACCGCCAGCCAGATTGTGCAACAACATTTCCCGCCCGCAACGACGACGCCTGGCCTTGAAAGCGGCCCGTTATTCGGTGTGCAATTCAGCCAATTGCCTTGTTCCGATCTGTCGAGCCGCTTTGCGCTGGGAGCTGGCGCTGACGCCCTGATCGGCCCGAAGCGATCGCCGCTCGGTCTGGCGGCGGACCCCGGCGGTTTCCCGCTTTATAAAAACGGGGTTGTAGTTGGTGGCATTGGTGTGATGGCCGACGGTGATTATGGGGCCGATCTCAACATCCTTGATATCGACAATGACACTGAAGAATTTATCGCGCTGGCAGGAACGCTCGGGTTTGAAGCACCCGAGACGGTACGTGCCAACCGGATCGCCGTCGACGGAACGTCGCTGCGCTATTCCGACGCACTTTATACCAATTTGATGGCGGGAGGCACGACGGTTTTTGGTGCGGTCAATGGCATCTTTGGAACCTTGGTCGCCGTTACCGGCTATGCAAGCGCTGCAATCATCGCAGGTGCGCCTTATGGCAGTGAGCGATCCGGAGTCCGGCTTTCAACTGCTGCCGAATTTTCGAACCGTGATGCCTATATCCTGACCAACGGGTCTGGTGCCAACCGATATCCTGTCCGTGCGGGAACGGACAGCGCAAGCATCACGCAACCGCTTTCCGCAACCGAAGTGCAGGCTATGCTCGAAGAGGCATTCACCGTCATGAGCCGCGCCCGTGCGCAGATCCGGCAACCGCTCGATAGCCGGGCACAGGTGACAATCTCTGTAGTCGACACGCACGGCTCTGTCCTCGGGATCGTCCGGTCCCCTGATGCGCCGCTGTTTGGAACCGACGTTTCCTTGCAAAAGGCGCGGACGGCGGCCTTCCTTTCAAACCGCAATGCCGCCACCGAATTGACCGCCAACCCGAGTGCGGACGTGCGCGCCTTCGTTACCCGGATGCGCAACTTTCTAAACGATCAGACCGCACTGACCGGCACTATCGCTTATGCCGACCGCGCAGTTGGTAACCTTGCCCGCCCCTATTTCCCCGACGGCGAGGTTGGGCGACCCAATGGGCCCTTGTCTCGCCCGATTGCCCAGTTCAATCCCTTTTCAACCGGCCTGCAATCGGCGTTGATCATTGGCGATATCGGCGCGCACCTTGGCTTTGTGACTGGTGCGAGCGCAACCGATACGCAGCGCCGCTGCACATCAAGCCCAGACGTCGTCGCCGGCCAGAACCGGCTGCAAAATGGCATCCAGATTTTCCCCGGCGCCGTGCCCATTTATCGGGGCAACATACTTATTGGCGGGATCGGCGTTTCGGGCGACGGCATTGATCAGGACGATATGGTTAGTTTTCTGGGCCTATCCAATGCGGCAATACGTGTCGGCGGGATCAGCAACGCGCCCTTTGCAATCCGTTCCGACACCGTGGTTGTCAATCTGCGTGATACCAATGTCCGGCTACGCTATATTTCGTGCCCGTTTGCACCGTTCCTTGATACTGCGCAGCAAAATGTCTGTCAGGGTCTCTAAGGGTGGCGCTTGATGTTCCCTTGCACGCGGCGCTCTTTCAAATGACAGCGCAGGTGCGCAGTCTTGAAAGTGACGGCTGGGTCGATGACATTATCGAACGACGGCTATCCGAACGCTTGAGCGCGACACCCTTCACCCAAGCGCCCGAAACTAACCCCGCGCCGGGAGATGCCCCACCAGCATCAATCGACGTTCCCCCGACCAAGGCCGATGACGTCTTGATCGACGGACGCAGGCGACCTGGATATAATGATCCGCTGCCTGACCGAGTTAGCCAGGAAAATATCGGGGCAGTCCGTGCACCGCCGCCCGAGGCTTTTCCCACAGATGAATTTCCAATCCCCGACCGCTGGAGGTTGATCCAATCGCTGGGGCTGGTGAAAGAAAGGTGGTTCGACCCTTATAACCAGAACACCTATAAGGGCGACCGACCGATCAACCCGAAAAAAGTGCCGTGGTTGCCGATCAAGGGCGAGGATTGGTTCTTTGTAGTGAACGCCGTCAGCGATACCGTGATTGAACCGCGCACATTTCCCATTCCGGTGGGCGTGCAAACTACGTCGCGCCCCCGCAGCCTTGATGTGTTCGGCAAGGATACAAGTTTGGTCGCGTCGCAGACCTTCATTGTCGGCGCTGCCCTCATCAAGGGGATGACAGCGTTCAAGCCGCCAGAGATTGAGTATCGCGTGACGTTTGCGTTTAACACCAGCTTTGTTGACGTGCCCGAACGGCGTGTTCTGTCCGTTTTGTCATCAAAGAAATCACATCGGTTCGATCATTTTCTGGGGCTACAGGAAGCCTTTATCGATTATCATATCCGCAATGTTTCCGACAGGTATGACTTTGATTCAATCCGGGTGGGCATCCAGCCGTTTCAGTCCGATTTTCGCGGATTCCTGTTCAACGACCAGCAATTGGGCATCCGCCTGTTTGGCAACCGCGATAATAACCGGTTTCAATATAATCTTGCCGCCTTTTGGCGATTGGAAAAGGATACCAATTCGGGCCTGAATTCGGTCGTTCAAAGACCGCGCGACGATTTTGTCTTTGTCGCCAATCTCTACCGGCAGGATTTGCCAGTTCCGGGCCTGACCAGCCAGATTACCGCCGTTTATAACCGGAACCGCGAAGCGAATAATATCGAGGTGGATGATAATGGCTTTCCTGCCCGCCCCGCCCTGCTCGGCGATTTGCGCGGCCGCGATTATGATGTGGTCTATCTCGGCTATAATGCGGATGGCCGATTTGGACGGCTGAACCTGACCGCATCGGCCTACGGCGTGTTTGGCAAAGACCGAAACAATTTCTTCACCAGCCGCAAGGCCGATGTTCGGGCTTTTTTTGGCGCGGCAGAACTCAGCTATGACGTGGATTGGATGCGGTTCCGCCTGTCCGGGCTATATGCAACCGGCGACGCCAATCCTTATGACAATAAGGAAACCGGGTATGACGCGATCTTTGAAAATCCGATCTTTGCCGGGGCCGACACCAGTTACTGGATCCGCCAGACCATCCCGTTTGCCGGGGGCGGCCGGGCGATTGCGATCAACGGGCGCAACGGCATATTAAATTCACTGCGATCATCGAAGGAACAAGGTCAATCCAATTTCAACAATCCCGGCACGATGCTGGTCGGCGCGGGCGCAGATTTTGATCTGACCCCAGGGTTCCGGATTTCGACCAATGCGAACCATCTGTGGTTTGAAAATACCGCAACGTTGCAGGCGCTGCGTGTCGAGGGCAGCATCCCTAAAGACATCGGCTGGGATTTGTCGGCGGCAGCGATCTGGCGGCCAAAAGCGACGCAGAATATCGTGATGCGATTGTCGGGCGCAGTTCTTGCGCCGGGCAAAGGGTTCAAAGATCTGTTCACCAATGAGCCGCGCAACAGGGTCTATTATTCGATCCTCGCCAATGCGATCCTGACCTTCTGATGCGCAATTGGCTCGCCCTCCTCTTCGCCTTGCTGGTGGTCACGATCCCGGCGACGATGACCTATGCAAGCGATGCTGAAAAACCGGTCAAGCGCCTCTACCGCTTCACCCCGCCCGCGCCAAAGACACAGACCTTGGCCGATGTTCAGGCCAAGTCGTCCGGATGTTATTCGTGCCATGTCAAAACCGACGAACCCAGCATGCATACAACGCCAGCGGTGCAATTGGGCTGTGTTGATTGCCACGGCGGCGATGCGGGTGTCATGGGCAACTCTGAGTTAAAGCATGACGCACCGGCCTATGTCGCCGCGCGCGAAAAGGCGCATATCCTGCCCAAATATCCAAAAAGCTGGCATTATCCGTCGTCGGCTAACCCAAAACGCAGCTATACATTGCTGAACAAGGAAGCGCCGGAATTTGTCCGTTTCGTCAACCCCAGCGATTACCGCGTGGCGCGAGAAGCGTGCGGGGCATGCCATCTGTCCACAATCGAGGCGGGTGAGCGGTCCCTTATGGCGTCGGGTGCGATGCTGTGGGGCGGGGCAGCTTATAATAACGGGATATTGCCGTTCAAAAGCTATGTCGCGGGTGAAGCCTATACGCGGCACGGCGAACCAGCGAAGATCATGTCCCCCGGCTCCCCCCCCGGCACGGTGACCGATGCGGAAAAGAAACGGGGCGCGCTTGCCGTCCTCTACCCGCTTCCAAATTGGACGGTCATTCCGCCGGGCGATATTTTCCGCGTGTTCGAACGCGGTGGTCGCAATGTGAATACGCAATTTGCCGAGGTCGGCCTGCCCAATCCCACCGGCAGTATTCAGCGGCTAGAAGAACCCGGACGTCCGGATCTCAAGCAATCAAACCGGGGGCCGGCCACCGGACTGCGCGTCGCTATACCTGTGCTCAACATTCACAAAACGCGCCTCAACGATCCGTTCATGTGGTATCCAGGAACGAATGACCAACCGGGCGATTACCGCCATTCTGGCTGTGCTGCCTGTCATGTTATCTATGCCAATGACCGGGAACCGCGCCACAGCCTGACCTATGCGCAATATGGCCGCGACGGCCAGACCCAGACAGTCGATCCAACGATCAAGGACAAGCTTGAACCCGATGGCGATGGGCATGGTGGGGATCATGAAAAGAAAGGGGATGACGTGAGCCACGACAAGGGCCACGGCGCGCTCAAGGAACCGGGTGACGAACATCACGAAAAAGAAAAAATGAAGGAAAAGGGCCACCCGCTGCGCCACGTCTTCACCCGCTCGATCCCAACCGCACAGTGCATGAATTGCCACATGCATCAGCCCAATATCTTCCTGAACTCCTACCTTGGCTATACGATGTGGGATTACGAGTCTGACGCGCCGTCGATGTGGCCGGAAAAGCAGAAATACCCGACAGCGGCTGAACGCCACGCGGTGCTTGAACGCAATCCCGAAGCAGCCGCGCCGACAGGAAAATGGGCTGATCTTGATTTTCTGCGCAACGTCTATGATTTGAACCCGACGCTCAAAGACACCCAATTTGCCGATTATCACGGCCACGGTTGGAATTTCCGGGGCATTTTCAAACGCGACCGCGAAGGCAATCTGCTTGATGAAAACGGTAAGATCGTCGCGCCAGATGATCCGGAAAAATGGCGCAAGTCTGGCGAAGGCAAGTTTGTGCCGCCCGGCATCAATCCTGGCAAGACCGTCCATATGATGGATATCCACGCCGAAAAAGGGCTGCAATGCGCCGATTGCCATTTCGCGCAAGATAGCCACGGCAACGGCCTGATTTACGGCGAGGTCGCCGATGCAATCGAAATTGGCTGCAAGGATTGCCACGGCACGGCAGACGCCTATCCGACCCTCCTCACATCGGGGCCAGCCGCGCCGCCGCAGGGCAACAACCTGCTGCTGCTGCGCAACCCGGATGGCCGCCGCCGCTTTGAATGGTATTTCGAATCCGATGGCAGCCGCAGACTGATCCAGCGGTCGATCATCGACCCCAAACTTGAGTGGGAGGTGAGCCTCGTCAAGGATAGCGTGACCGATACCAACCCGCACTTCAACGCGAAGGCGGCGCGCGCCAAGCTGATGGGCAAAAGCGGCGCTGATGACGGCAATTACGTCTTTGGCACAGGCGTTGCCAAGGAAGACCGCGCACATAGCGACAATAGCATGACGTGCTTTACCTGCCATTTGGCGTGGACCACATCGTGCGGCGGTTGCCATTTGCCGATAGAGGCCAACTGGAAAACCA
Source organism: Sphingomonadales bacterium (assembly GCA_031409315.1). Taxonomy (GTDB): domain Bacteria; phylum Pseudomonadota; class Alphaproteobacteria; order Sphingomonadales; family Sphingomonadaceae; genus Aquisediminimonas. Next base: position 7,501 of record JANNWX010000081.1, read on the forward strand.
AGACACACAAATATGAAGGCGAAGAAACGCGCAACTTCGCCACTTATAATCCGCAGGTCGCCCGCGATGATATGTTCCAGCTTGGCCGACACCAGACGACGAAGGGCAATATCATCGCCCCGGTCCGTTCAACGTCGGCGCTGGTCCTATCATCCACAAACGTCAATCGGGAGCGGATTTATATCCAGCAGCCCCCGATCAGCGCGATTGGCTTTTCAAGCCAGGCCTTTGC
>JANNWX010000082.1:0-18689 GCA_031409315.1 Sphingomonadales bacterium
TGTAAATTTGGCGCGACGCATCAACAGCCGACAGGCCGCATCATCAAGCGTGCCAGATCCGCTAGAACTTGTCACCGAACAGCCGGTTGGCTTTCCGTCGGTGCCAACTTCAACGCGAACGCCGGTTGTTCCCGATTCCTCGTTGCGTTTGGCCGATGGCGGATAATCGTCATTGGTCACCCAACCACCTGGATTGCCTTTAGGGCCACCTTTGACGGCGATCTTAGGCTTTTCCGGCGGTTTTTCGATGGGTTTTGCAACCTCGATCGGCTTTACCGTTTCGATCGGCCGGATGACGTTGGTCGTCACCACACTCGACGTCACCAACGGCGGAGGCACAGTCACCTGTGGAGGTGGCGGCGGCATATCCTTTGGCGGCGGTGGCGGTGGCTCCTCCGGCTTGTCAGGTTCTTCGGGCACCACGTCAAAGGTTTTGAGGTCTTCGTACATCTCCTTTGCAGCATTGTAGGCAAGCCCGGTGACGAGCGCGTAGCCCACCCCAGCATGCAACAAAGCCACGAACGCGATAGCCGCGACCCGCCTGGTGCTCATCTCTTGGTCAGCATAGGCCATTAAAAAACGACACTCCCTCCAATTACTTTACCCCGTGGCGATGCAAGATGGTTTGACCCAGTCACACCGCACATTGCCCATCTGTCTTATTGATTTGATTTACGACAGACACGTTTCGTCTATCGCCGAGTCACAAGCGACGCAATCCGTTTTCTCAGGCTTGCGGTTTCACCCCGGGACATGGCATTGTGATCACCATTGTTTTTGATCGGCACGGAGAGAATATGCGACGGATTTCATGTCTTCTGCCTTTGCTTTTCAGCATCCTCGCCCCGGCTATTTCGGATGCAGCGCAAAAAACGACGATTCCCCAAAATGGGCCGGTCTATAGCTATGCAGACCTTGCTGATCTCGCACTTGCAGCACCAATTGTCGCCCATGTCCGGATCAGGGACGCCAGAAAAATCCGCCCTGAAATTGCGCCCGGTTTGAAGGCGGGTTCGGTGCGGTTTCTGGTCGTTGCCGATGTCATTGCCTTGGTGCGCGGCACTGCCGGATTGCCGCCGCGCATCTCCTATCTGGTCGATCTGCAAACTGATTCGCGCGGCAAAACGGCTAAATTGACGAAATCCGAATCCTTTGTTTTTGGAGAAATTGGCCGGGCAGGCGAAATCCAGCTCATCGCTGGGGACGGTCAGATTGCATGGTCCCCCACAGTTGCAAAGACGGTCCGTGCGATCCTTGGCGAGGCGGCAAAATCCGGCGCCGCACCGCCAATCACTGGCATTGCATCGGGTTTCACATCGCCCGGATCGTTGCCGGGGGAGCGCGAAACCCAGATTTTTCTCGATGCTATCGGCGACAAGCCGGTGTCGCTGAGCGTCCTGCGCCAACCCAGTGAGGCGCCGCGCTGGTATGTGTCTTTGGGTGAGGTTGTCGACGATGCCGCCGCCCAGCCGCTGCGGGATAGTTTGTTATGGTATCGGCTCGCCTGTTTCCTTCCCGCCACATATCCAGCGGCAAAACTGTCGGACCTGCCTGCGGGTGATGCGGCGGCGATCCGTGCTGATTATCAGCTTGTGGTTACAGGGCTTGGCGCGTGCCCCCGAAGTCGCAAAACGGGATGATCGTCAGTCGGCAGCGCCCAGAAACATAAAATCACGCTCAAAGGATTTGAGCGACGCGCCGCCGTCCACAAACAAAGTCTGACCGGTCGTCGCTGTGGCCCCGGCGAGCCAGATCACAGCATCGGCAACGTCATCGGGTTCAGGCAAACGGCCAAGCGGCATCATCGCCGCCAGTTTTTGCATTTGTGCCGGCCGGTAATCATCGGTCGGCAAAACAAGCCCAGGGGCAATGGCATTGACCCTGATCTGCGGGGCCAGCGCGCGGGCAAGAGTTTCCGTGGCCGCGGCCAGCGCCTGTTTTGAAAGGGTATAGCTTAGCTGGTCGCCGCCGGGGTGTCGGATGCGCTGATCCAATATGTTGATGATTGTCGCGCTTTCGCCCGGTGGCAGCCGCTTGGCGAGCTCTGTGGCGAGCAGAACCGGCACGGTGGCGTTAACAGCATAATGTTCCATCAATGCGGTTGACGATATCGTAACCGGATCATCCCAGCCGAATTGTGAGGCATTGTTGACCAGCAGATCAGGAACTGACCCAAAATGCTGGGCGACAGCGCCGATCAACGTGCTGGCCGCATCGCCGTCGTGGAAATCGCTTACGAAGCCGTGGCAGGCCGTCGTGTGGCGGGTCACCGTCGCTGCGAGTGCCGGGTCGAGAGCGGTCTCGGTCCGGCTGTGCAGCGCCAGCGTCCAACCCTGTTCCGCCAGTCGCGCCGCGATCACCGCGCCAAGCCGGTGGAAGCCGGCTGTGACAAGCGCAAGTTTCACGCGAACTGCCTCACGAACGGACCCGTTTCAATGTGATGCCAATCTCTTCACCCGATTCGGCGATGGCCAATTTAACAATATGCACCTCGACCCAACGGACGCGCGCATCCTGAACGAACAATGTCTCGGCGATATGGTCAGCGACGGCCTCGATCAGGACGAAATGAACCCCCTGCGGAATCGCCGCCGTCATCGCACGTTTCAGGTCCATATAATTTTTCGACGCCGACAGCGCAGTATCGGGCGCAAAATGATCGGGGCAGGCCAGCTCGATCCGCACCGACATGCGCAGCGGTTGTGGCAGGTGCGTTTCTTCGGAATAAATACCGGTCAGAACCGGCACTTCCAAATTGCGAACTTCAAGGATCAGGCTGTCATTCATTGGCCGCGCCTTTAATCGCGCTGGCACCCTGCGTCGAGGGGTTGGTGAAATTTTCCGCCGATCAGGTCTGTTCATTCGGCCAAGCCACGCTATGGCGCGCCTTCGTTTTGGAGAACCAATTCCGTTGACCAGACTCATTTCGCTTGCTGAAATCGCACCGGCACATATTGAGGCGCTGCTTGACCAGGCCTTTGGTGCGGACCGCCACGGCCGCACAGCCTATCTTTTGCGCGACGGGGTGGACGCTGTCTGCGCGCTCAGCTTTGCCGCACTTGATAGTGACGGCGACTTGCTGGGGACGCTCCAATGCTGGCCTGTTGCGCTGCAAGTGCCGGACGGCGCACTTATGCCCCTCATCCTCGTCGGCCCGGTTGCTGTGGCACCCGCCTTGCAAGGCGGCGGCATTGGCCGGTTGATGATGGATCATATGCTCGCCATTGCCGATGCGGGTGCAGCCGACGCTTTGATGATGATTGGCGATCCCGATTATTATGATCGCTTCTTTGGTTTTTCGGCGGACGCCACAAGCGGTTGGGAACTACCCGGCCCGGTTGAACGGCACCGGTTACTGGCGCGGATCAGGCGCAGTGGCGGGGTTCCGGCTGTTGGTCGCATCATTCCTGATCCCGCCTTTGCAACTCGGCCTCGCGCCCCGTAGAGACTGGGCATGCCGATGCCTGACCTCGTTACCGATCTGTCTCCCCTGTCCTTGGCCGATATTGCCCGGATGGCGGCTGACCAGCGCCTGCCGCCGGTGGCAAGCTGGAATCCTGAACAGACTGGCCACAGCCGGATGCGCATCGCGCGTGATGGCACCTGGTTCCATGACGGGGCACCGATCAGGCGCGAGACGATGGTCCGGCTATTTTCAACGATTTTACGGCGCGAGGCCGATGACAGCCACGTGCTGGTCACACCCGCCGAAAAACTTGTCATCGATGTCGACGATGCGCCCTTCATCGCCGTCGAGGTGAAAAGCGACGGCACAGGCAACGCTCGGCAACTCGCATTCCGGTTGAACACGGGCGATCTCGTTCTGGCCAGCGCCCACCATCTCGTCCGGATTGCGGGCAGTGAAAATAATCCTAGGCCCTATCTCGGCGTGCGTGGGGGAATGGAAGCGCGGATCAACCGGGCGGTCTATTATGAGCTTGCGACGATGGCCATTGACGAAGGGGCCGATCCGCCAGGCCTCTGGAGTTCGGGTATGTTCTTTGCGCTAAGCCCAACGCCGTGACGCTGGCGCGAAGATTGTCCAAGGCCTTGATCGACGGCCATGCCAAAGACGTGGATATGATCCCACACGACGGCCTGCCGCGTGATTGGTCAACCGCAGTGACCCCGGCTGCGGTTCTGGTTCCGGTTACCGACCGGCGCGAACCCGGCGTTATCCTTACTCAGAGACCGACGACGATGCGCAAGCATCCCGGGCAGGTCGCGTTTCCCGGCGGGCGGGTGGACCCGGGTGACACCGACGCAATTGCCGCCGCCCTGCGCGAGGCAGAGGAAGAAATTGCCCTTCCCACTGGCGCGGTGACGATCATCGGCACAACCGACCTATACCGCACAATCACCGGCTATACGATCACACCCGTGATCGGCATCATCCCGCCAGACCTGCTGTTTCGCCCCAACTCGCATGAAGTGGAAGCGGTGTTTGAAGTGCCGCTGTCATTCCTGCTTGATCCTGCCAATCATCTGACCCGCGAAATTGACTGGCAAGGTGAGCCCCGTTCCTATTATGAGATGCATTGGGATGGACGGCGCATCTGGGGAGCAACCGCAGCCATGATCGTGAATTTGTCGAGGCGTTTGCAATGGCCCGTCTGATCCTGCCCGCTATGCCCGGCGTGTTGGCAATGGTCGCCGCACTGGATGGTCAGGCTCGTCTGGTTGGCGGGGTGGTGCGCGATCTTGAGGCCGGGCAACGTCCCAAGGATATCGATCTGGCGACACCATTTGCGCCCGACGCGGTCATCCAAAGGCTTGAACGCATTGGTGCAAAAGTCGTGCCAACCGGCATTGCGCACGGAACCGTTACGGCCATTTTGCAAGGAGAAATCGTCGAAATCACGACGCTGCGGCGCGATGTTGCCACCGACGGCAGACGCGCTACCGTCGCCTATACCGACGATTGGCAGGAGGATGCGGCGCGGCGCGATTTCACGATCAATGCGCTTTACGCTGACCCGGCGACTGGTGAGATATATGACTGGTTTGGCGGCATTGCCGATCTGGAAACAGGGATTGTCCGCTTCATCGGGGAACCGTTACAACGGATTGGCGAGGACCATCTGCGCATCTTGCGTTTCTTCCGGTTCCACGCGCGGTTCGGCAAAGGTGCACCCGACACCGCGAGCCTTGCTGCCTGTTCCCTTCGCGCGAATGACCTCATGGCGTTATCGCGCGAACGGATTGCCGACGAACTCTTGAAAATGTTGGCGCTGCCAGACCCTGCGCCGATCGTCGCGTTAATGCTCGAACAGGGTATATTCGCGCCGGTCCTTCCCGAAATCGACTCCGCCGGACCGTTGGTGCGGCTCGTCGCGCGTGAGGCGCATGCGGGCATCGCAGGTGATCCTGTCCGACGGCTCTGCGCATTGCTCCCTGCTGACCCGCCGGCGGCACAGGACGTTGCGGCGCGATTGAAGCTTTCCACTGCCCAGCGCAAAAGGATGATCGCGGCGGCAGGCCGGTCCAAGCAGGACAAGGACAACCCACAGTCGCTCGCTTATTATCTTGGCACCGAACAGGCCGTCGACCGGCTTCTCCTTGGTGACGGCGATGCGCGGGCAATCCAGGACTGGCCTGTCCCTGTCCTGCCGATCAGCGGCGGCGCAATCGTGGCGCGCGGGGTGAAGGCCGGGCCAGACGTCGCACGCCTGTTAAAGGCGGTCGAAGACCAATGGGTTGTGGCCGATTTCCCTGGCAAAGACCGCGTCGATGGAATGGCCGATGCCGTTGTCAGGCAGGCGCGCTCATCGCCAGAATGACAGCCCATTCCCCGTCACTGATCGGACAAACTGACAGGCGGAATTGCTGGAACATTTTCATGCCCGCAAGTCGCGGCTCTGCCTTCATAGCGGCCAGAGTGACGGGATGCGGCAGCGCCGCTACAGGCGCAATATCGACCATCACGAACCGGCCTTTTTCATCACTGGGATCGGGATAAAAGGTTTTCACAACCTTTGCGACACCGACCACCGCAAGGCCTTCATTGCTGTGATAGAAAAAGACTTCATCACCCACTGCCATGGCCTTGAGATACAGCGCAGCCTGATGATTGCGCACGCCGTTCCAATGCGTGCGGCCATCCTTGACCAGATCATCCCAGCTATATTTGAACGGTTCGGATTTCATCAACCAATGGGCCATTTTAGTCTCCCTTCACCGTGGGGGCGTGACGCGCGACGAAAAACTGGCCCCGCTCGGTAATGAACACAATCGCAATCGCCAACATCCCGCACACAAAATAGCCGACATAAAGCGGAACCGTCGTGCCATCGAACGATTGGCCAATCACCGTGCCGATCACCGACGCCATGATATTGGCGAGCGATCCCTGCAACGAACTGGCCATGCCGGCCACCTTGCCCATATTTTCCATGGCCATCGCGCCGAAATTTCCAGCCATCAGCGAAAAACCCATCATCATCGCCATTTGCAAACCAATAAAGGTTGCCAAAGATTCATGGCCCGACAGCGCAACAACCGCATGAATGGCCGCCACGCCGGTAAAGAAAAACAACGCGGCATGGCCGATCCGGCGCATCCCGTACCGCTTGACAATTGCGGCATTGAGCAAAGATGCAGCGGCCATTCCCGCAGCCATGATCGCAAATCCTGTTGGCAAAAGATCGGGCCGGTTGAATGTATGCTGGAAAATCGGCTGCACCGACATCAAAAAGCCGAACAGCGCACAGGAAATGATCGCCATTGCAAGGCCGTAGCCAAGCGACATCCGGTCGGTCACAACGATCCTCGCGCTTTCCTCGACCGTCTTGATCGTGATCATCCGGCGCTTTTCGGGCACCAAAGATTCGGGCAGGCGCAACAACACCCAGATCCAGATCAGCAGTCCGATCAACGCCAGCGCGCCAAAAATCCAAGGCCACGGTCCAAAAACGAGAACCAATTGTCCCATTGCGGGCGCAAGGATCGGTGCGGCCATGAAGATCATGCTGGCAAGGCTCATCACTTGCGCCATGTCGCGCCCTTCAAACCGGTCGCGCACCATTGATGTGACGATCACCCGGGCGCCCGCACAGGTCATGCCTTGCGCCGCGCGCGCCAACAGCAAATGTTCAAATGTCGGCGCAAGCGACGCCGCAGCAGAGGTCAGGGCAAAACCGAACAGCGAAAATAGGATCAGCCCGCGCCGTCCGTATCGGTCGGACAGCATCCCGACAAACAGTTGCGACACGCCAAACCCCAGCAGAAAGGATGATATGACCAGCGGCCAACGTGCTTCATCCCCCACGCCCAAAGAACCGCCAATCGCGGGCAGCGCCGGTAACATTGAATCAATGGCAAAGGCCACGATCATCATGATCGCGGAAATCAGGATAACGAATTCGGTCCGGCCGGGTTGTTGTGCTGGGGAGATCATGGGCCTGTCTTATGGTGCAGTGCGGTAAAAAGAAAGGCCTTCGGTTAATCCGCAAACAGCAATACCGGCGTTTCGAGCAGTTTTTTCACCGCCTGCACATAGCTTGCAGCGTCCCAGCCGTCGACGACGCGGTGGTCACAACTAATCGACAGGTTCATCAGCTTTGCCGCCACAATGTCACCGTCGCGAAACACCGGGCGTTCGACGATTTTGTTCGGCCCGATGATGGCGACTTCGGGGCGATTGATCACCGGCGTGGTCGCAATACCGCCCAGCGGACCGAGAGAAGTAATCGTCAGGGTCGACCCGGACAGTTCGTCCGACTTCGCCTTGCCAGTGCGCGCACCTTCTGCAAGCCGGGTGATTTCGCTTGCCAATTGCCAGACATTTTTCGCCTGTGCATCCCGGATAACAGGGACCATAAGGCCAGCATCGGTTTGCGTCGCCATCCCAAGATGCACAGCGCCGTAATGGGTAACAATTCCCGCCTCGTCATCATAGCGCGCATTGATCATCGGAAAATCGGGCAAAGCTTTGCAGATCGCCACGATCATCAAGGGCAGCATCGTCAGTTTCGGTCGGTTACCGCGATTGGCGTTCAAATCACCGCGTATCTCTTCAAGCGCGGTCACGTCGATTTCCTCGACATAGGTGAAATGCGGAATGTGGCGCTTTGACGCCGCCATATTTTCGGCAATACGCCTGCGCATTCCGATAACTTTGATCACCGCATCGGCGCGTGCGGGGGCCGCAGCGCGGTATCCCTGTCCGGCACTATAGGAGACAAAGGCGTCGAGATCGCTATGGCGGACCCGCCCGCCTTCGCGCGCTTTGACCTGAGCAAGATCAATCCCAAGATCCTTCGCGCGGGCCCGCACAGCTGGCGATGCCAGTGATTGTGCAGCAGGTTGTGGCACAGTGATTTCGGTTGCGTCGGGGTGCGGCGCGGGAATGAAATGCTTGATCGGGCTATCTTCCACTTCGTCCGGCTTCTCTGCTGGGAGAGATTCGGGGGCAGTTTTGGGCACAATTGGCGGTGTCACGGAGATGGTTGGAGAAACTGTCCCCGAATCTGCCTGCTCCACAGCCGACCCGTCTGTCTCAATCACGACGAGCGTCGAACCGATGGGGATCATATCCCCAACCTCACCCGCCAGCGCGATCACAATCCCGGCCACCGGCGATTCCATTTCCACCGTTGCTTTGTCGGTCATCATGTCGGCAAGGCCCTGATCTTCGGACACGCGATCACCAACCTTGATGTGCCACGCGACAACCTCTGCCTCGGCAATGCCTTCGCCAATATCGGGCAAGCGGAATTCAAAACGCGCCATAGCCGGTCAATCCTTCATCACGTTTTCAATTGCGGTACCGATCCGGATCGGCCCGGGAAAATAGGCCCATTCAAGACTGTGCGGATAGGGAGTGTCAAACCCCGTCACGCGCTCCACCGGGGCCTCAAGGTGGTAGAAACAGCGTTCCTGCACCAAAGCGGACAGTTCCGCGCCAAAGCCGCCGGTCCGCGTTGCCTCATGCACCACCAGACAGCGACCGGTTTTCTTAACCGACGCCTCAATCGTTTCAATATCAAGCGGCATCAGGCTGCGCAGATCGACAACATCCGCGTCTACGCCCAACTCCTCAACCACGTTCAGCGCGACATGAACCATTGTTCCATAGGCCAATATCGTCAGGTCCTGACCTTCGCGCACCACCGAAGCTTTGCCAATGGGGATGGTATAATGGCCCTCGGGCACCTCGCTTGCTGGGTGCTTGGCCCAGGGCTGGACCGGGCGGTCATAATGGCCGTCAAACGGGCCGTTATAGATGCGCTTTGGTTCAAAAAAGATAACTGGGTCATTATCTTCAATCGCGGCGAGCAAGAGGCCCTTTGCGTCATAGGGGGTTGAGGGAATAACCGTTTTCAACCCGCAGATATGGGTAAAAATCGCTTCGGGGGACTGGCTGTGCGTTTGCCCGCCGAAAATGCCACCGCCAAAGGGCGACCGCACGGTGATCGGCATATTCCATTCGCCCGCCGACCGATACCGGATACGCGCGGCCTCGCTCACCAACTGATCAAGCGCGGGATAGATATAATCAGCAAACTGGATTTCGGGCACAGGACGCAGCCCATAGGCCGCCATTCCAACCGCAACACCGACGATCCCGCATTCAGTGATCGGCGTATCAAACACCCGGGTCTTCCCGTATTTCTTTTGCAACCCCGCCGTCGCGCGGAAAACGCCGCCAAAAAAGCCAACATCTTCGCCGAGCACTGTCACATCAGCATCGCGGTCCATCGCAACGTCCATCGCGCTGTTGATCGCCTCGATCATGTTCATCCGCGCCATTATTTCGGCCCCTCGCCAGGATTGGGCCATTTGCGCATCCGTTCGGCCATCATCTGGGCCGATTGTTCCTTCAAATGCCACGGCATCTCTTCAAACACATCCTCGAACATGGTTTCAAACGGCTGCTGCATCCCGTGTCCCAGCGTACCGTTCTTTTCCGCCTCTTTCGCCGCCGCCTTCACCATTTCAGCAAGTTCCAGATCCTGGGCTGTGTGACGGTCTTCGTCCCATTCGCGCACAGCAATCAAATGCGCCTTCAGGCGGGCAATCGGATCGCCCAGAGGCCAAGCCGCACCTTCATTGGCGCTGCGATATTGCGACGGATCATCCGATGTTGAATGGCCTTCAGTGCGGTAGGTGAAATGTTCGATCAGTGTCGGCCCGTGGTTGGTCCGCGCCCGCTCCGCTGCCCAGGCTGTTGCGGCGTAAACCGCCAGCGGATCATTGCCATCAACCCGCAGACCTGCAATCCCGTAACCCACGGCGCGCGCGGCAAAGGTTGTTGCCTCGGCCCCGGCAACACCAGCAAACGAACTGATCGCCCATTGGTTGTTGACTACATTGATGATGACTGGCGCACGGTAAACCGTGGCAAAGGTCAAAGCGGCGTGGAAATCTCCTTCCGCAGTTGACCCTTCGCCGCACCAGCTGGCAGCGATTTTGGTATCGCCCTTCGCCGCACTCGCCATTGCCCAGCCGACGGCTTGCGGGACTTGCGTTGTCAAATTGCCCGAGATTGAAAAGAAACCAGCTTCCTTCACCGAATACATGATCGGCAATTGCCGGCCTTTAAGCCGGTCGCCCTTGTTCGAATAAATCTGGTTCATCATATCAACCAGAGGCCAATCCCGCGCGATCAGCAGGCCTTGCTGGCGGTAGGACGGAAAGCACATATCCTCACGGTCCAGCGCGAAAGCTGCCCCGCACGCCACCGCCTCTTCACCCAAGCATTTCATGTAGAAGCTGGTCTTGCCCTGTCGCTGCGCCCGAAACATCCGGTCGTCAAACGCGCGCGTCAACACCATAGCGCGCAACAGTGCGCGCCGACGATCCGGCGACAAACGGGGGTCCCAAGGCCCGACCGCTTGCCCGTCATCGCCCAGAACCCGCACCAGCCCGTAGACCATATCGCGCATATCCGCTGCTGGCGTTACCGTGTCCGGCCTCGGTGTCACCCCGGCACCCGGTATCAGAATATCCGAAAAATCTGCCTTGTCGCCCGGCCGGTATTTCGGTTCAGGCACGTGCAAGGAGAGCGGAGCCAGATTGGACGAATGGGAATCAACGGTCATGGGCAGGCTTGTAATAAAATTGCGCGGGCAATTCCAGCAAAGCTTTACACTCTCAATTGTTCTATTTATGTTCCCAACGACTCGCGCGGAGACCGTTTATGAAAATGCCCCTGCTCCTCACCTTCGTCGTCGGCACGGCGGCCCTGCCTTCAATCGCCCACGCACAGGCTGACCTTTGTGCCATTCCCGATTCGTTGCCGCGCGCCACTCCTGCATTCGCGCCGCCAAGCGCGATCAACAAACGGGCAGCAACCGGCCACCTCCTTGCTCTTTCCTGGTCCCCCCAATTTTGCCGGGCTAACGGTTCTAACCCCATCCACAAGGCGCAGTGCGGCGGAACGCCTCAACAGTTCGGGTTCATCCTCCACGGCCTGTGGCCCGACGGCCCTGCGCGCGACGATCCAGCTTGGTGTGCCCCGGCGGAAGCGTTGCCGTCGTCGCTCGTCCGGAAAAATTTTTGCATGATGCCTTCGGTCTCGTTGCAGCAGCACGAATGGGCCAAGCACGGCACCTGCATGACGAAAGACCCCGAACCCTATTTCAAGGCATCTGCCTTCCTGTTCGGCGCGCTCCGCTGGCCCGATATGGATAAACTGTCGCGAAACCGCCCCAACGTTAGTCAGTTCATTCAGGCATTTGTGGCACAAAATCCGGGTCTTCAACCCAATATGATCCGGGTTGAAACATCGCGCGGAAACTGGCTGGAAGGTGTGCGGATATGCCTCGACACCGCTTACAAGCGCCGCGCTTGCCCGCGCGACGAACGCGGCGCAAGTGCGCGAGCCGCGCTTAAAATTTGGCGGTTGTCGAAATAGCTACTGATTGATGGTCACCGTGCCTGGGTGATGTTTGTCGAGATACTTTTTGATAATTTTGAGATTGCGGGTGTTTGACCGGAAAAAGAAATCGGGAACAGCACCGACCAGCGGAATTGCACCAAAGATCGCATCTACACCAATATTGCCCGCCATCCGGACAATCGCCGATTTGGGCATCCCTAGATTTTTTGCCTCCCACGCCATCCAACTTCCCATGATCGCTGCAATGACGGACCCACCGACTGGAATCAGGCCGAGCAAGACATCCAGACCAATTCGCTGATTGGTGCCTGGAATCGTGAACAATCCCTCGAGAAGCTTTTCCATCGCCACAATCCGTGCACGGACTGCCGCTGGATGACGTCCTGCAAAATTGCCCGTCCCGCCTCCACCATTCTTCTCTGAAACACGCATCGCTAACTCCTTCGGCACGAATATAGGTGTAGAGCGGCCAGATACTAGCGCGATGTCACCCTTAGCTGGTTGGGCGGATGAATGGACGCCGAATTGTCCTGATAGGCCGCAAGGCGCGGCGATACGATCGACCAGCGTAGCGGCGATGCGAGCGGAATGAATATCTGCGCTTGGGCCAGTTCCTTGTCCGCTGTCGCAAGTGCTGCACCGCGCGCCTTCAAATTGTCGGCCGCACGCGCTTGTGCCAGCGCCGCGTCGGCGGTTGCGCTGCAGATGATCGCTTTTCGGCAAGAGAATTGCGACAAGAACCAGATCGCACCGCTATTTGGTGCTGCACTATCCAATAGCCGGGCATCGGCCGCTGCAGTTGGCTCCACATGTTGTGCGCGAAGGCCAATTGATCTCCAATTTGCTGCAATCTCGGCGAAGAGCAGGCGTCCACCCGGTCCCTTGGGCATCGCCAGCCGGATCAATCCCTGAGCCCGGCCCTGTTCTGCAACAATTGCCCGCGCCAGCGCGATGCGATCATCAAAATCCAACGCCGCCCAATCCGGTGACGCATTTGCGGCAACGGCATCTATAGGACTAGGCAAAATGGTTTCCATCGGCCGCCAGCCTTTGGCGCCAAATCGTCGGGATATCCCATTACGATCGATCGCCATCGCGACGGCCTTGCGCATATCAACGTTTGACAAAATTGAACTCGACTGGGTGATCACCAATCCGAACAAGCCAGACGCAGGGTCGCCGTGGACCCGGCCTCCTGTCAGGCCCGCCGCCTTTATCATGGGATAGTTGTCAATGCGCCCACCCAAGACCAAGTCGACTTCACCTGCCTTGAATCGCGCAAGCGCCACCGAGGCCCGTTCACCGCGCAATCGTCGCTCGCTCGCTTTAATCACGACCGGATCGAAATCTTCCTCTGTCTTTCCCTCGGGAATTTTCGGGCGAAGGACGTAAGAATTGGGGTAAGTGCGGTATATCCGGTACGGGCCGGTCCCGCGCGACCCCCGCACAACCGCCATTTCGGGCTGCGCAAGTGTTTGCAACAGGCTGGGCTGCGGCGACGATAGCCGAATTTCGATAACCCGGTCAGTCATCGCTACAATCTCGGTAATCGCACCGAGCAGAGGCTTCATGCCGTTCTGGCTCGATTGCGCAATCGCAGCACGAAGGCTGGCGGTGACATCGCCCGCGCTGGTCCGGCGGCCGTCAGACCATTTGGTGCGCGCGATCCGGAAAATGTAACTCAATCCGTCATCGGTTACGATCCAGCTTTCGGCGAGCGCCGGTTCAATGCCCCCTCGCGCATCAAATGCCACCAGGCCCTGCGCGACAGCACCAAGCAGATAGCGTGAAGACGGATCGAGCGGCCCCGCGTTGGGGTTGAGCAGTTTTGGCTTTGATCCAATGACGCTGATGGCAACAGACCCATCGGAATCACCGGCGCTACATGCCGACAAAATACCAACCAACCCGACGAGAACTGTCACCCTGATTTTCATTTCGGCGCAACCCTCATCACCCGGCTCGGATGAACATTGGCGATATTGGATACCCAACCTGACACAAGCGGCGACACCAACGATTTGGAAACGTAATGATAGATCGGGATGATAGGTGCATCGTCCATCAATATGGTTTCGGCATGGCCCATGGCAAGCGACCGTTTCGCCGGGTCCGATATTTTAAGCGCCACGTCGAGTGCTGCATCAAAAGCCGGATTGGCATAGCCCGAATAATTTATGGGGCCGGCCCGCGACTGATGAACCGCAAGAAAATTTTCCGCCGCCGACAAATCGCCAATCCAGCCCGAACGCGCAACCGCAAAGTCACCACGCCGCAAACTCGCAAAATGAAGCGCGGCTTCACTGTTTAAAAGCCGCGCTGTAACACCCAGCGGCTTCCACATTGCGGCCAAAGCGACCGACACCCGGCGGTGGTCGGTATCGCTGTTAAACCTGATGTCAAACTGCAGCGGCTTTCCCGGACCATAGCCGGCGTCGCTCAGGAGCCGACGCGCTGCGGCCAGCCTTTGGCGCCTGTCACCTTCTGCCCATGCCGGTTGATAGGGGTGCCTGCCCGCGATCAACGGCGGAACGACGCCCCAGGCTGGCTGGGTGCCAATCGCCATCAACGGCCCCGCGATCCATTTCCGGTCGACAGACATGTTGAGCGCCCGGCGCACACGAACGTCGTTGAACGGCGGCACGCGCGTATTGAATGCAAAATAATATGTCCCGCGATAGGGCGCGATTCTAAGCGATTCCGGGTTTTTCCGACGGACATCAGCCAACCGGGATGATGGAAAATCACCGATCATGTCGGCCCCTCCCGAAGCAAATAAACGCATTGCACTCAGCCCGTCACTCACCGGTCGCCACTCGACCGACTTCATTCCTGGAGACCCGCCGTGCCAGGCCGGGTTGGCATCCAGCCTGATATGATCATTCAACGCCCAGCGGATTAGCCGGTACGGGCCCGATGTCACCAACGGACGGTCTTTCGTCCAGTCCAAACGGTGCAAGGGTAAGGCTGCAAGCGCTGGGTGGGCAAGCAATTCGGGCAAAGCGGGAAACGGATACCGCAGGCGGACAACAACAGTGCGATCGCCCACGGCATCAATACTATCGATGGCATCGAACAGCGTCAGCGCCGGGGCCGCCGTGTCAGGATCACGCAACCGGGCGAGCACCCTTGTAAATGTTGCCGCGGTAATCGGATAACCATCGGAAAAGCGAAGTGCTGGCTTCAATCGATACCGCCATATTAGCCTGTTTGCCGATATGTCGGGTTGATCCGCCAACCCCGGCTCAGGCTTGCCATCAGCACCGGCTCGGGTCAGTCCTTCAAACTGGTCAGACGCAACCCGCAACGATGCGAGATCGGATATTGTCTGGGGGTCAAGGCTTTTCACTTCATCATCGGCAACACGGACAAGCATATCCGGGCGACGCCGATCATCCGCATCGCCCGACGTGCAACTGGGCATTGCGGCAATAACGATCAGTGCAAGGAATAGTCGCATGGCCAATCGACATAGCGGATAATCATCGCGCCGTCTTGGGTGTTGGTGCGGACGGCGGGACTTGAACCCGCACTTCCAGATGGAAAGCAGATTTTAAGTGGGACGAGGCTTATGTATAGCCTTGATAAGCCTATATATTTTGTCACGCAAGTGAAAACTGTGTAAGGCTTTGTGTGAGTTTCAGGCCAGGCACGGCCATATGAATTGTCTCAAATTGCATGGGCATCGCCAAGGCTTCGATAAGCTGCGTCAACCAAAGCCACTCCCCTGGGGTCGCCCATCAGATCGGTGCCCATATGGTTCATCACATAACCCATCCCGATTTTTCGCGCGGGATCGGCAAAGGCGAACGAGCCGCCCCAACCCGAGTGCCCGAACGCCGACATATTGGGGCCGTATATCCCTTGGGTATTGCGAAGAAAGCCGCAAGCCCATGGAGCATCGATACCGAGCACGGCATCCATTCCCGACTTCTCGACTGCACTCGCCCGTTCAATTGTTTCGCGACGCATCAGGCTTCCACCTTCCATCGCAAGTTCGCCATAGAGTTGGGCCAAGCCACGTGCCGTTGCAAATCCATTGGCCGATGGAAGCTCGGCAGCACGCCACGCGGACGTGTTGGGCAGCAGAGGGTCAAGCACTGGATTGGCGAGAACCGCGAGTTGCAACGCCGACAAGTCGGTGGCGATATCGGTCGAGCCAAGCTGATCCGGCGCAGACATCGTCGCCGCGCGCCGGCTTCGGGGCGGGGTCAGGCCTACCGAATAATCAAATCGTGCCAGTTCCCGTTCCGCGAATTGGCCCAGGCTCTGGCCAGTCGCTCGCATGACCAGCTCGTTGGCGAGGTGACCCATGGTAATCGCATGATACCCCGATTGCGAGCCGGGTTCCCACCAAGGCTCCATCGCCGCAAGCCGTCGGCTCACGCCTTCCTGATCATACAGATCCGCGATACCCATCGGATCGCGAAATCCAGCGAGCCCGGCCTGATGCGACAGCATCATCGAGACCGTGATATCGGCCTTTCCGGCGGCCGCAAACTCTGGCCAATAATGCGCGACGCGCTGCTCGTAGGACAGTGTGCCCCGATCAACGAGCATAGCAATGCAAGTCGCGGTCACGCCCTTGCTGGTCGACCATACATTGGCAACCGTGTCGTGGGTCCATTCGGCGGTCCGGTCCTCGTCGCAATAGCCGCCCCACAAATCGACTACTAACTCTCCGTCGCATACCAGAGCGAAGGCCGCACCGATGTCGCCGCCATCGGTAAGGTTTGCGCGAAAGGCCATCTCGACCGCTTCGAATTGAGCGGCGCAAAACGCACCCAACTGTAAGGTGTCCAGGGTCATTTGAAGTGTTTGGTCAGGCTGACCCCATAGGTTGCGGGCGCACCGTAGACCCGGAAGCCGAAACCGAATGATAGCTGGTTGACGCCCTGGGTAACGTACCGTTTGTCGGTGATATTCTTCCCCCAGAACGACACATCCCAATCGCCATCGCGGAACACAGAAGCGCGCGCATCGAGCACCCAGAACGCGTCGGTCGCGATCAGGGGATCGTTCAGCGCATCTTTGAAGGCGCTCGACTGGTATCGCGCGTTGAATGCCAAGCGCGCGGCGACGGCCTCGGCGAGGTCAAATTCATATGCCGCGCCACCATTGAAACTGAGCGATGGGGCATCGGGAAGCTCATTGCCCTTGGGAACCGGGCCGGCACCCGCCAGGAACGATCCCAACTTCGTTTCGAGCAAGCCCAGACCGGCAGTCAGCGACAGCCCGGGAGCCATGGCCGGACGCAAAGTCACATCGGCATCGAGTCCGTAAATCCTGGCGCTGTCGACGTTGCCGAGGCGCTGGATCGGAATACCCCCTATATCTTCCCTGATGAAGGTCTGTACGTCGCTGTAGTCATAGTAAAAGCTACTGACCGAATAGGATAGACCTGCCGAACGGATGCGGCCCTTTATGCCAACCTCGTAGGCAACGAGCTTTTCGGGTTTGTAGGGTACAAGCTGGGCAGAACTGACTGCCACCCCGGCGAAGAAGCCGCCGCTTTTCCAGCCTTGTGTCGCGCTTGCGTAAACGAGCGTGTCGTCGTTCGCTTTCCAGTTGAGCCCCAGTTTCCACGACCAGTTTGTATCGGTGATTGTGTCGTTGCTGACCGCGATCGGAATAGGCGGCGAACCGAATGGCGCCATCGTCAGGAAACTGGCGGGCGGGCGGGAAACGAGGTCGGTCGTTCCCCCCACGTTCGAGCGCTTTTCATCAGTGTAGCGGATACCGCTTACCACAGATAGTGTATTGGTCAGCGACCATTCGGCATTGGCAAATAGCGCGGCCGATCTGGATTTCTGGCTTGAGATGGTGAAGGTGGTAGTGTTGAGTAAAGCACTCAGGTTACCGGCATAGCTGGTGACGATGTCGTCTTTAGAATAATAGCCACCAACGAGCCAGTTGGCTGGTCCGGCATTTCCGGCAAGCCGCACTTCTTGGGAGAATTGCTGGACGTCGTCCGAGGTGCGAAAGTCTAGCTGAGACAAAGGACCGGCATCAGTGTCCGCGGACCATTGCCGGTCGAAATCGATATAGCCTGTCACGGAAGTCAATGTCGCAAAGCCAAGGTCTGCCTCTGCCCTTCCCGTCAGCGCCAGTTGATCGACATTGTACGACGGATCGACCGAGTAGGCCCCGGTGAAGGGGTTGCGATCAAGGTCCGAATAACCGAAGAAGTCGGAACATTGAGGCTGCCCGGGGCAAGTAACGCCTGCGGGCGTCAGCGGCGTCGCGAACCCGCCGAAGAACGCAGCGCCGCCCAGTTCGGATCGGCCTCGTTGCACTTCGGCCTTAAGCAGGACTTCGAATGTACTCGAAGGCTCCCACAAGGCTTGCGCGCGGCCTAGCAGGACTTCACGCCGACCAATGTCGCGGCCTAGCGTTGCATCGGTATAGTAACCCTCGTCTTGGAATATTCCCTTTCCGGAAACCCGAAAGCCCAACGTTTCACCGACCGGGATGTTGACCATTGCCTCGATTTCTTTGGCCTCGTAATTCCCTAGCGTTCCGCCGATTGTTGCGGAAACATTGCGGAAATCCGGTTGTGCAGTGACAACGTTGAGCGCCCCGGCAGTGGCGGTCCGGCCGTAGAGAGTCCCTTGGGGGCCTTTCAGCACCTCGATACGTTCAAGATCATAAAAATCGAAGTTCATCAGCGCCAGCGAGCTAAGTGAAACCTCATCGACATAGACGCCTGCGCTGGGATTATTGGTGGCGCTGAAATCGTTGAGTCCAACGCCGCGAATAGTAATGACCGGAACGAGTCCGGGAATGTTTTCCTTTACCGATATGTTGGGGGCGATGCTGGCAATATCGGTTGCGTCGTCGATACGCT
>JANNWX010000083.1:0-32563 GCA_031409315.1 Sphingomonadales bacterium
CAGTAAGGCCTTTTGGCAGCCAGACCGGAACTTTCTCCTACTGCAATGGAACATTACAATCTGAATACCCCGGCCGACCTAGCGCACTATGCTGCACGTTTGAAGTCGGCTGCGGCATGACTTTTAGCACTGATGGCTTAGATAATTTTGGTGTAAGGTGAAAACATGACGTATCAGCCGCAAAATGATTTCGGCACGCCTGCCACCCGTTCGGCCGAAATGGTGACGTGCAAGATTGACGGGCGCGATGTGTCCGTGCCGGCTGGCACAAGTGTTCTGCGTGCGGCGGCGGAACAAGGAACTTCAATCCCAAAATTATGCGCGACTGACAGTGTAAAGAGTTTCGGCTCCTGCCGATTATGTCTGGTCGAAATTGACGGGCGCAAGGGAACCCCCGCCAGCTGCACCACGCCCGTCGAGTCCGGCATGGTCGTCCATACACAAACGCCGCTTCTGGCAAAATTGCGTAAGGGCGTGATGGAGCTTTACATATCCGATCACCCTCTCGATTGCCTGACATGCGCTGCCAATGGGGATTGCGAATTGCAGGATCAGGCAGGCGCGGTCGGACTGAGGGATGTGCGTTATGATGTGAAGGCGACGCATCTGGGGCAGGAAAAAGATCAATCAAACCCATATTTCGATTTTGACCCCAGCAAATGCATCGCCTGTTCACGTTGCATCCGCGCGTGCGACGAGGTGCAGGGCACGCTTGCGCTGACCATGGAAGGGCGCGGCTGGGATTCTAAAATATCTGCGGGGCTTGCCAGCGACAATTTTCTTGGGTCCGAATGCGTGTCTTGCGGAGCCTGTGTGCAGGCCTGCCCAACAGCCACGCTGATCGAAAAGAAAGTAGCCGAAGTCGGCACCCCTGAACGCAGCGTAGTCACCACGTGTGCCTATTGCGGCGTTGGCTGCACCTTCCGCGCCGAAATGCGGGGCGAACAATTGGTGCGCATGGTTCCCTATAAGGATGGCAAGGCCAATCGCGGTCATTCCTGCGTTAAAGGCCGTTTCGCCTGGGGCTATGCCCAACACCAGGAACGCATATTGAAGCCGATGATCCGCAAGTCGATCAGCGACCCTTGGCGCGAAGTCGAATGGGATGAGGCCTTTACCTACACAGCATCAGAGCTAAAACGGATCAGCGACACATATGGCAGGCACGCCCTCGGCGGCATTACCTCCAGCCGCTGCACCAATGAAGAAACTTTTCTCGTCCAGAAACTGGTCCGCGCGGGATTCTGCAATAATAATGTCGATACCTGCGCCCGCGTCTGCCATTCGCCGACCGGCTATGGCCTGAAAACGACCTTCGGGACGAGTGCGGGAACGCAGGATTTTGACTCGGTAGAAGAGAGCGACGTCATCCTCATTATCGGCGCGAACCCGACCGATGGGCATCCAGTCTTTGCTAGCCGTATGAAACGACGGTTGCGTGGCCAAGATGGAAAAACAGGGGCAAAACTGATTGTCATCGACCCGCGCCGGATCGATATCGTACGCGCACCGCATATCGAGGCGCAGCATCATTTGCCACTGCGCCCCGGCACCAATGTCGCCGTGCTCACCGCAATGGCACATGTCATCGTGACCGAAGGTCTTGCCGACGAAGCGTTTATCAAGGAGCGCTGCGATTGGGACGAATATAGACATTGGGCCGAGTTCGTTTCGCGAGAGCGCAACAGCCCGGAAAATCTGCAGCCAGTTACATTGGTGGATGCCGAAGAATTGCGCGCAGCAGCACGGCTTTATGCCACTGGCGGTAATGGCGCGATCTATTATGGACTTGGTGTCACCGAACATAGCCAAGGTAGCTCAACCGTGATGGCGATTGCCAACCTTGCTATGGCAACGGGCAACATCGGGCGGCGCGGCGTCGGCGTAAACCCTCTGCGCGGCCAGAATAATGTACAAGGCGCCTGTGACATGGGGAGCTTCCCTCACGAGCTTTCCGGTTACCGCCATATCAGCGACGACGATACGCGGCGGCTGTTTGAAGATGACTGGGGGGTTCCGCTCGATCCTGAACCTGGCCTGCGCATTCCTAATATGCTGGATGCCGCCGTCGATGGCGTATTCAAGGCGCTTTATGTGCAAGGTGAAGACATCCTCCATTCCGACCCCAATACCAAACATGTGTCAGCAGGCTTGGCGGCGATGGAATGCGTGATCGTCCATGATCTCTTCCTCAACGAAACCGCGCATTACGCGCATATATTCCTGCCAGGATCGACTTTCCTTGAAAAGAACGGCACCTTCACCAATGCTGAGCGCCGCATCCAGCCGGTACGCAAGGTGATGACGCCTTTGAACGGACTTGAGGATTGGGAAGTTACACAGCGGCTAGCCCAGTCGATGGGGCTGGATTGGCATTACAGCCATCCGTCGGAAATCATGGACGAGATTGCCCGCTTGACGCCCACCTTTGCCGGTGTGTCATTTGATCGCCTTGATGAGGAAGGATCACTGCAATGGCCGGTGACAGCTGATGCACCTGATGGCTCGCCGATCATGCACGTCGATGGCTTTGTGCGGGGCAAGGGCAAATTCGTCGTCACCGATTATGTACCAACCGATGAGAAAACAGGGCCGCGTTTTCCACTTTTGCTGACCACTGGTCGTATCTTGTCGCACTACAATGTCGGTGCGCAGACGCGGCGGACCGAAAATGTTGCGTGGCACCCGGAAGATTTGCTCGAAATTCACCCGGTCGATGCCGAGGATCGCGGTGTCAAAACCGGCGACTGGGTTAAACTTGCCAGCCGCGCCGGTGATACGACCTTGCGCGCGACCGTCACTGATCGTGTTGCGCCCGGCGTTGTCTACACCACATTCCATCATGCCGTGACGCAGGCAAATGTCGTCACTACCGACTATAGCGACTGGGCAACAAATTGTCCCGAATATAAGGTCACAGCCGTCCAGATCAGCGCGTCCAATGGGCCAACCGAATGGCAGGAAGAATATGAAGCCCTGTCCGAACGATCACGGCGGATTGTACCCGCGATTCCCGCCGAATGAACACGGTCGAACGCCTTGTTTATATGGCCAACCAGATTGCGGCCAACCTTGCTACTGATGAGGATCCAGTCACCGCCATAGCAAATCATATTCAGCTATTCTGGGATCCCCGGATGAAAATGCTGATCTTTGAAAACGGTGGTGAAGGCCTATCCAAGGCCGCCGCCGATGCGATCATTCAACTTGCCGAAACGCATGGCAAAGCCTGAACCAGGATCAACGCATTTTCGCTTTTCGGTGCTAAAACCGGAGGGTGCAATAAACGAAGAAATCGAACGGGCGATCATCGTTGAGGTGCCCATCTCTATTGAGTTTAACGGCACCGGCTATGCTGTCATGATGGCAACGCCGACCGACTTGGAAGACTTTGCCGTCGGGTTCTGCCTTTCCGAAAGTCTAATCGATCACCCCGATCAAATTTTCGCAATCGACGCGCACAAAACGGAAATGGGCTGGATATTGAGAGTTCAGCTTCCCCAACAAAAGCTTGAAAAGGTGATCGCGCGCGCGCGTCAGCGCGTCTCCGAAAGCAGCTGTGGTCTGTGCGGCATGGATAATCTCGACGAAGTGATGCGTCCGCTTCCCCATGTTGTGGCACAGATTGACGCCTCCAATGCAGCCATTTTTTCAGCCTTGAACGGGGTGCGTGTGCAACAGATACTGAATGCTGCAACCGGCGCATCGCATGCCGCAGCATTTTGTGCCCCGGATGGATCGATCCTGATGATCCGCGAAGATGTCGGCCGTCATAATGCGCTAGACAAATTGATCGGTGCGCTCGCCAAGGCAGGGATTAGTGCGGGAACCGGGTTCATTCTACTCACTGCACGTTGCAGCTTTGAATTGGTTCAGAAGGCGGTTTTGGCCAATTGTCCGATGCTGGTCACTATATCCGCCGCAACCGATTTGGCGATCAATATGGCAGCACAGCATGGCCTGCGGTTGATTAGCCTTGCGCGACCCGATGGGGCTCTTGCCGCAATGCCGCAAAACGATTGATCAGCCAGCTACGGAACATCGAAATCGCAGGATCGGCCAAATCGTCAGCGTGAAGTTTCAAATAATAGCCATAACCATCTTCAATCACTGCGCCATAGGGCATCACGAGCTTTCCATCTGCAATTTCCTGAGCAAACATATCCACCTCGCCAAGGAATACGCCACTTGCAGTCATGGAATATTGCGCGGCCGCAATCGCTGTATCAAATGCCAACCCCCCCTGTGTCGAGACGGTCAATCCGCTTTGCCTTAGATATGCGGTCCATAACAAATCGCGCGGCTCTCCATCAAGCTTGAGGTGCAGCAATTCCTGACATTCCAGAAATTCTAACAGCGATTTACCGTCGCTGTTTGGGGACGTTTCCGGCGAACATAAGGGCGCGACACGCACCATCCAAAGCAGATCGGTGATGCGGTCATCTACATTGGGCCGGTCATAGGCGATGGCCATATCAAAATCGGTCAGCGGTAACCCGGTAACATGCGCGCTTGATACATCGAGGCGGATATCCGGATGTTCGGTGTGAAAATCTCGCAGCATTGGCAAGAACAATTGCTGCAACAATGACGGTGGCACGTGAAGCCGTAGCGTCCTTCCAGTGACGTCGTCATCGCGGATCGAATTCATGGTCTGTTCAAGCCTATCGAGGCATTTTCTTACCACTGGCAACAACTCTTCACCCGCAGCAGTTAAAGAGAGCTTTGAAGCGTCGCGGTCAAACAACTGCTTGCCAAGTAACTCCTCAAGACCACCGACATGGCGACTCATCGCGCTTTGCGATACCGACAACGCCGAAGCGCCACCCGTAAAGCTCAGCTGTTGGCCCACGGCCTCAAACGCCCTCAAGGCATTAAGCGGCAACCAACGACGATTGATTGTGCGGCGGTTGGTAATGATATAAACCTTTCTAATACGAGCCGTTTTGCAACGCTGACACTGCCCGACTTTTTGAGATAGGGCTATGCGAAAATGTGATTTTGTAACGCCGCTTAAGTGGCCCATTCACTGCCTAGGGAAACATCAAAAAGGCCTAGTCATGGATTTGAAGCGGATAGACACGCTTTTCCAACAACGTCGCGAAGGGCATAGCTTGCCTCAGGGCTTGTATACCGAACCCAACAGTTTCGATTTCGATATGGCAGCGATTTATGGCCGGAACTGGCTGATGGCGGGCATGGAATGTGAGCTACCCAAAGCCGGGAGTTACGTTTCGATGATGGTCGGAAAATGGCCGGTCATCATCACGCGCGGCCGCGAAGGTGAAATCCGCGCATTTCACAATAGCTGTCGCCACCGGGGTTCAATGATATGCGCGCTAGGAAGCGGCACTGCGCCGAAGCTGGTCTGCCCCTATCATCGCTGGACCTATGATCTTGACGGCTCGCTATTTGCTGCGGGTCGGATGGGGGATGATTTTGACAAAAGCGAACATGGTCTGAAGTCCGTGGCGATCGAATGTATCGCAGGTGCCATCTTCATCTGCCTTGCAGAAACGCCGCCGTCCATTGACGACTTTCGCGAAAAATTCTCTGCCTATGCTGCGCCCCATCACCTTAAGAGCGCAAAGTTGGCATATGAGAGCTGCTTGGTTGAAAATGCCAACTGGAAGCTAGTGATGGAAAATGCCCGCGAATGCTATCATTGCGGCACCGGCCACCCGGAACTGGCCAAAACTTTTCCCGTCGGCATGTCGAAACATTTCGATAGCGGCCATGACGCCCGTGTTCTCGCATACGAAGCCGCGATGGATGCGCACAGCCTTCCGCAAACGCCAGTCGAAGGACATTGGTGGCAAGTCGCACGATTTGCTTTGAACGAGGGCTGCGTATCGATATCTGGCGACGGCAAGCATCTGTCCAAAAAGCTGATGTGCGATGCCAATGGCGGCGATATCGGATCGATGCGCTGGGCTGTTGATCCGCACTGCTTTGCCCATGCGACTGCAGACCATGTGTTCATGTTCAGCGCGATGCCGGTCGGACCCAATGAAACACATGTTTACGGGAAATGGTATGTGCACAAGGATGCCGTTGAAGGTGTGGACTATGACGTCGATAGCTTGATCGATTTGTGGACGAAGACAAATCTGGAAGACAAGGGGCTCGCCGAGAACAATCAGGCGGGAATAAACAGCCTTGGTTATACACCCGGCCCCTATTCGCAGGAAGCCGAAATGTTAGCACAGCGTTTTACCGACTGGTATTGCGACAAAGCGCGCGCCTATATTGCCACCCATGACCACTGACAAGCACAAGGGCATGCGCCCCGAAACCCTTGCCGTAGCGCACGGTTATGACCCCGAAATGGGCATGAGATCTGTCAAGCCACCAATCTTCATGACATCGACTTTTGTCTATCCTTCGGCACAACATGCCAAGGATGTGCATGAGGCCTATTTTGATGGCACCGGGCCGCAGGTTGGCGAAACCAACCACATCTATTCGCGGCTTGGCCACCCAGGCTTGGATTTCCTGGAGAAGCGCCTTGCTGCGATTGATGGTGCGGAAGAGGCTGTCGCCTATAGCAGCGGGATGGCAGCGCATTCGAGCATCGCGCTGGCCCATGTCCGCCCCGGCGACAGCGTGCTCCACGGCCGTCCGATCTATGGCGGCGTCGATATGCTCTATAACAGCATCATGCCGCAATTCGGATCGTCAGCCGCTGCTTATCTCGATGGGACCGACGAAGCCGGTGTGCGCGCTGCGGCTGATGAGGCAATGGCCAAAGGACCACTCAAACTCATCATCGCGGAAACACCCGCCAACCCGACCGCAGCGATTGTCGATCTCGACCTGATAGTGCGGATCGCCGATAAGGTCGGCGCAAAGCAAGGCCATCGCCCGCTTGTTGTGGTCGACAACACTTTGCTTGGGCCGTTTGCTCAGCGGCCGATCGAACATGGCGTCGACTTGTGCATGACGTCGCTGACCAAATATTGCGGGGGGCATAGCGACCTGCTCGCAGGCGGCGTCACCGGGCGTAAGGATCTGATCGAGCATCTGCGGTTGCAGCGAACGACTTGGGGTAATCATCTTGATCCCTATACGTCGTGGCTCGTTTTACGTTCGCTGGAATCGGTCGCCGTCCGCACCGAACGCGCAATGAGCAATGCGCGCGGGGTCGCCGAATATCTGCGGGATCACCCCAAGGTGGCGGGCGTCACCTATCTGGGATTTCTCGAACAGGGTTCACGGGCCCGCTCTGTCTACGACCGGCAATGCAAGGCGGCTGGATCGACTTTTTCCTTCCATCTTCATGGCGGCGAAGCGGAAGCGTTCCGCATGCTCGACAAGCTTGGCCTGATGAAGCTCGCAGTCAGCCTTGGCGGATCGGAAACGCTGATCTGCCATTCGGCGAGCACGACCCATTATGCGGTCGCGTCCGAACAAAGGCTCGCCGGAGGCATTACTGATGGCACAATCCGACTGTCGGTCGGGCTGGAACATGTTGACGATCTGATCGCCGATCTGCGCCAAGCATTAGAGGCTGTCTGATGGACCTGAATTTCACGGGAACCGACGTCTGCGCGATCAATGGCACTCGGAGCCCGCCAGAATCGCGCTATGATGTGGTTGTCGTTGGCGCTGGCCCCCGCGGCATAGCCGCCGCCATTGATGCGGCCAAAGCGGGTTCATCGGTTTTGCTCGTCGATGAAAATCCAGTATCTGGCGCGCTGATGGGCAATGACACGCCGTTGTACTTCGGCGGTCGGATGACGGCGGCGACGCAAAATAGCGACCGCATGCTTGAAGCGATTTTCATGTCCATGCCCGATCTTGAAAAGGCGATGGAGGCTGGCGTCGAATTGCTACTCGGCACCACGGCATGGGGCGTCTATCGCAATGGCTCGGGCGTCGCGAGCCTGCCCGAACAAGTCGTCGGCCTCGCCGATGCCGAACGCTCATGGCTCGTTGGTTTTGACCGGATCGTGCTCGCCACCGGCGCTCGCGACCTGGCGATGGCCTTTCCGGGCTGGAATCAGCCAGGCGTGATGGGTGCCGCAGCACTTCAGATGCTGCTGACACGCTATGATGCCTTTTCCGGACGTCGGATGGTGGTGCTGGGATCGCATGATCTGGCGCTGGAGACAGCATTGCTGGCGCAGGCGCATGGGATTGAAGTTGCAGGGCTGGTTGAAGTGCGCGCCGCGCCGCAGGGCAGTTCAGAACTGATCGCCAAAGTTGAGTCAGCGGGCATCACTATTCGCTGCGGCCAAACCATCGCCGCTGCAAAGGGCGGCATTGACGGCGTTCAAGGCGCAACGCTCTCTACCGGTGAGGAAATTGCCTGCGACACAATCTGCGTCGCCATTGGCCTCGTTCCATCAATCGAACTGGTCGATGCGATGCATGGGCCAAGGACGCTCAACCCAAAACATGGCGGCTATATTCCTGTGGGTGAAGCCACGGTCTCCGCCGTCGGCGATTGTGCCGGGCTGACGGATAGCGGCTTTGACCATATCGAATACCGGATGGAGTGGATGCGCGCCCTATCCGCAGTCAGTGCCGATGACACGATCATCTGCCAATGCGAGGAAGTGACCCGTGCTGACCTGATCGGGGTTCAGCCGCCTAATTACCTTTCTCGCCCTGCACCAATGTGTGCGCGTTCGCTCGACACATTGTTGAAAGATGGCCCCGCCAATCCGGACCAGATCAAGCGCCTGACGCGTGCGGGCATGGGCGTGTGCCAAGGTCGTCGCTGCCGCGATCAGGTGGCAATGCTGCTTGCCTTGGAATCGGGCAAGCCGTTCGGCTCCATCCCGCTGGCCAGCCACCGCGCACCCGTTCGCCCACTGCCAATGAAGATATTGGCTGATTGGAATGAGCCAGCGCAAATGGAGGCAGCATGGGATGTCTGGTTCGGTATCCCGACACAGTGGGTTCCCGTTGAAGACATTGGCACCCGCCACGAAGATGAGCACCGCCAGATGCTCTATACAGGAATGTACGAATGAGCGGCTCCGACGTTGTTATCGTCGGTGGCGGCGTTACGGGCCTCAGCGCAGGCTGGTGGCTTGCGCGGTCGGGCATGAAAGTAACAGTGCTCGACAAATTCATCGTTGGTTGGGAAGCATCGGGCCGCAATGGCGGCGGCGCATCGCATTATTCGAGTCCGCTCTTCGATGAAGAACAACGCCTATGGCCGCAAATGGACGCGCTGCTCGGCTATCCGACCGAGCACCGGCCCGAGCGCATCATCATTGCGATGACCGAGCGGCAATGGGAGCAATATCGCTTTGTCGCCGAACGCCATACACGGCTTAACCACCCGGTCGAATTGCTCGACACCAAGCAGGTGCTCGACGCGGTGCCGCTCGCCAGCGAGAAATGCTTTGGCGGGGTGCATTATAAATTCGGCGGCCACGCCAATCCACAACGCAGCGTGCAAGCCTATGCTTGGGCGCTGCAGGACTTGGGCGGGACAATCGTTCAGCATAGCCCGGTGACTGGCTTTGAAACCGCAGGCGGCAAGGTGAAGGCGGTGAAGACTGCCAATGCCACTTATCGCTGCGATGCGGTTGTGGTTGCGGCAGGCCCACAAATCCCTCAGCTGATGGCGCAACTGGGCGTGAATGTGCCGCTGGCGTCGGCGCGCGCGGAGATGATCATCACCGAACCCGCGCCGATGATGCCGATTGGCGGGATTGACGGGCATAAGCTTTATGGCCGCCAGACTTTGCGCGGTAATCTGGCCTATGGTGGCGGCCCGCATGAATGGCTCGATGTAACAGCAGACGGCCCTGCGGCGCGACCCTCAACGCCCTTGGCCCGCAATCTCGCCAAAAGGCTGGCCGAGTTGTTGCCCAAGGCAGCGCATCTGAACATCATCCGTAGCTGGGCAGGCGTTATAGAGAATTCACCCGATGGCCGACCGATCATCGACCGGCTGACCAGCCCCGACAATGTCGTCGTCGCATCGATGTCTAGCGTTGGCTTTGGCCTTTCGCCAGCGTCTGGCCATGCGATCCGTGATCTCGTCATCGACGGCAAATGCTCCTTCACAAATCTTGACCTGTTAAAGCTGTCGCGATTTGATGGGCTGGAAGATGATTGGCGCGAAAAGCGCGGATGGATACCAATTTTATGAGCCGATATTCGGCCTTTGGGTTGCTACGCGGGGCGCTGAACGGGCAAAAGCATTGGCAGCCCGCGTGGCGCGATCCAGAACCAAAAGCCAGTTACGATATCATCATCATTGGCGGCGGTGGGCACGGCTTGGCAACGGCCTATTATCTCGCCAAGGTTCACGGCCTGCGCAATATCGCCGTGCTTGAAAAGGGCTGGATTGGCGGCGGTAATACCGGTCGAAACACAACAATTGTCCGGTCAAACTATCGATTGAAGCCACTGCACAACTTTTTCGAATTCGGGCTCAAGATGTGGGAGCATCTTAGCGACGAGCTCAACTATAATGTCATGTTCTCTCCTCGCGGCGCGATTCTACTCGGCCATAGCGATGCGGATATGACTAAGCTTGCCGAACGCGGTGACGCGCTGCGCTGTGACGGGATCGATGCCGACCTGATGTCGCGCGATGAGGTCGCAAAGCTTGAGCCGCTTCTAGATATATCACGGACGGCGCGGTTCCCGATTGAGGGAGGTTTGATCCAACGGCGCGGCGGCACGGCGCGGCATGATGCGGTTGCCTGGGGCTATGCACGCGGTGCGGACAGCTTTGGCGTCGACATCATCCAGAAATGCGAAGTGACCGGCTTTATCCGCGATGGCAATACTGTGGTCGGCGTAGAAACCACGCGCGGTCGTATTGGCGCTGGCCGCGTCGGCATTTGTGTGGCGGGCAACAGCGGCCATGTCGCTGGTCTGGCCGGGCTCAAACTACCTATTGAATCGCAAACCTTGCAAGCAATGGTCACCGAGGGCGTCAAGCCGATGATCAACAGTGTGATCATGTCGCAGTCGCTGCATTGCTATATCAGTCAGTCGGATAAAGGCGGTATCGTCTTTGGCGGCGATCCTGACAATTGGCCAAGCTATGCGCAGCGCGGCCACACTATGGTGATGGAAGGGGCTGTCGCTCAGGGCCTCGCGCTTATACCCGCGCTTTCACGATTGCGCATGGTGCGGACGTGGTCGGGGGTCACCGATATGAGCTTTGACGGCGCACCGATCATTGGCGAAACGCCAATCAAGAACCTCTTCTTGAACGGAGGCTGGTGTTATGGCGGGTTCAAGGCGACGCCTGCTTCGGGATGGACCTATGCGCATACACTCGCGACCGGCAGCCCTCATGCCCTCAACGCCCCCTTCGCGCTAGACCGCTTTGCCAAAGGCGCTACGATTGACGAAACCGGGAGCGGCCCAATGCCGAATAGCCGCTGACATGATGCAGTTCGCCTGTCCCCATTGCGGCCCGCGCGCGCAAGGTGAGTTTACTTACGAACGAACGGTGGATTCTGTCGTGCCACTAGATGCCGTGCCTGAGGCCGCGATGGCCACGCTATTCACCCGCAATAATCCGCGCGGGGACGATGAGGAAATCTGGCGGCATACCTTTGGCTGCCGCGCGTGGATGGTTATCACGCGCCACCGCATAACCAACGAAATCACTGCCGTTCGCGCCGTAGGGCCGGACGCGATGCCATGATCAACTTCACTTTCGACGGTAAAACCTATCAAGCGGAGGAAGGCGATACACTCGCCGCGGCGCTCTTACGGAACGGCATCGGCCTTGTCGGCCGCAGCTTCAAATATCACAGACCACGTGGGATCATGACGGCGGGGGTTGAAGAACCCAATGCTCTGGTGACGGTTGGCGAAGGCGGACGCAGCGAACCCAATACCCGCGCTACCGATGTGTTCGTCTATGAAGGGCTGGTCGCCAAAAGCCAGAACCGCTGGCCAAATTTAGCGCTCGATTTTGGCGCTGTGCTGGGCTTAGCCGCACCAATCTTATCGGCTGGCTTTTACTACAAGACCTTTTTCGGCTCGGCCAAGCGGTGGATGTTCTATGAATATTTCATCCGCAAAGCAGCGGGGCTTGGCGATGCACCGACGCAGGCTGACCCTGATCGATTCAGCCAGCGCGCGGCATTCTGCGATGTGCTTGTGGTCGGCGCGGGGCCAGCTGGGTTGTCTGCAGCTTTGGAAGCAGCCGAAGCAGGCAAGCGGGTCATCTTGGTCGAGCAAGACGCTATCCTTGGCGCGTCGCTGATCCGCGATCCGCAGACGCTCAATCAGGCGTGGATCGATGCGACCGCCGCGCGCATCACAGCGCTGGGTGCCCGCATCCTGATGCGCACCACGGCCTCGGGCTATTGGGAGCATGATCTCGTCACGCTCACCCAGCGGAATGCCGAACCGGGGCAAGTGCCGCCAACCGGCATCGCCCAGCGTCTCTGGCATGTGCGTGCTGGCCAAGTGATCCTAGCGACCGGCAGTATTGAGCGGCCGATGACCTTTGCAAACAATGACCGGCCCGGCGTGATGCTCAGCCAAGCCGTGCGCACTTATGTGCGGCGCTTCGGCGTGGCGCCGGGCAAGCGCGTCGTGATCGCCACCAACAATGATGATGCCTATAAGACCGCCCATGCGCTCCGCGAGGTTGGAGCGGAGATTGTCGCGATCCTCGATGCGCGACCCGAAATCAGCGATGTTGCCCGCGACGCTCAGTTAAAGTTTCGGGTTCATACCAACTCTTTGCCCATTTCGACGAAGGGGGCCAAACATTGCCTTCGGTCAGTCGAGGTCGATATTTGGACGGAGCGCGTGGTCTATGTCGCCGATCTCCTTGCCGTCTCCGGCGGGTTTACGCCTGTTATCCATCTGCACATGCAAGCTGGCGGCACGCTTGACTGGAATGAGGCCGCGCAGGCCTTTGTCCCCGCGAAATCCCGCCAGAATGTGACGACCATCGGCGGCGCGACCAGCCCCGATCCCATCTTCGCCGTCGCGCCGGTATCTGACCCGACAAAGAGCTTCATCGATTTCCAGAATGATGTGACTCTAGCCGACGTCGATCTGGCCTGGGCAGAAGGATACCGTTCGGTTGAGCATTTGAAGCGTTACACCACGCTTGGCATGGCGACCGATCAGGGCAAGCTCAGCAACATGGCGGCACTGGGGCGCTTGGCCGAAAAACAGGGCGTGGCAATCCCCGAGGCGGGGCTGACCACTTTCCGCCCGCCTTATACGCCAGTGACAATGGGTTTGCTTGCGGGTGCAGGCGCGAAAGATGGCGGCGCGCATGTCCGGCGTCTGGCGCTTTATGATCTGCATGCGGCAAAGAACCCGATCTGGCAGCCGCTTGGCTATTGGTTCCGGCCGCGTGCCTATCCCATTGGTGGCGAGACACTGGCGCAGGCCGCGTTGCGTGAAGCAAATGCGGTGCGGTCGGCTGTAGGGATGACCGATGTTTCCACGCTCGCCAAATTCGAAGTCAGCGGCCCCGATGCCGCCGCCTTCCTTGAGATCATATGCGCAACGTCCGTCAGCAAACTCGCCGTCGGTCGCGGGCGATACACCTTCATGCTGCGCGAAGATGGCATGGTCTTTGACGACGGCACCGTCTGGCGTCTGGCCGAAAACCGCTATCTGTTGACCAGCTCCACCGGCGGCGCAGACCGGATGGCGACGCATATCTCTTATGTTCGCCAATATCTGTGTCCGCATCTGCGCGTCTCGGCGGTCAATGTGCAGGAGCATTATGCCGGGATTGCGATTGCTGGGCCAACGGCGAAGGCCGTGCTCGCATCGCTAATAGGCGAAGAGCCGCCGCGCCATATGTCGACCGTTGCCGCCAAAATCGCTGGCGTGCCGGTGCTGGTTCTTGCGGCGAGTTACAGCGGCGACCGCGCGTTTGAAGTTTATGTTGAGGCGACCCACGCCACCCCTGTCTGGGCAGCGCTTGAAGAAGCGGTAACAGCCAAGGGCGGATGCCTTTATGGCATGGAAGCCATGGAGTTCCTGCGCATCGAAAAGGGGCATCTGGTTGTCGGCGGCGAAATCGACGGGCGGATGACCCCGCACGATCTGGCGCTCGATAAAATGCTCAACAAGGCTGGCGGCCATATCGGCGCGTCGGGTCTATCGCGGCCCGCTTTTTCTGAACCGGGGCGGCCCCAACTGGTCGGGCTGGAAGCAATACAGGGCAACATCCCCGAAGGATCAATGCTGGTCACAGCCGAAGGCGAGTCGCCTCAAGGCCATGTCAGCGCCGCTGCGTTTCGCATCGTTGAGAGCGGATCAATTGCGCTCGGCCAATTGACCGACGGCTTTGCACGCCACGGAGAGGAGCTGATCGTCACCTCACCAACGCGCAATCAACAGGCGCGGGTTCGCGTCACGGCTCCGCATTTCTACGACACGGCAGGAGCGCGCTATCGTGACTGATGTAACGATCACTATCCTGCCCGCCGCGCCATTACACGCGCTGGAAATCTGGAGCAATCCGGTGGCTGTAGCCGAACGGTTCAAAGCAGCTACCGGCTTTGCCCTGCCCGCGATGGGACGTTCACGCGGAAGCAATACCCTCCGCCTGATCCGCTATGAACCGACAGTCTGGCTGGTCGAGGGCGATGCGTCTGCGCTGTCCAACATATTGGCCAACGACGGCGCGCTGACCGCCATCGGCGGAGGCATCGTCCGCGTCCGCCTCTCAGGCAAAGGCTGGCGCGCCCTATTGATGGAAGGCGGCGTATTCGATGCCGAGAGCCCCGCTTTCACCCCCGGAAGCAGCGCCGCCACGATCATCGACCACGTCGCCGTGCGGCTGCATGTGGTGAGCGATGATGCGTGCGATGCGTATGTGCCGCTCAGTTACAGCGCGGGGTTGATGCATTTCTGGGAAGAGGCGGCGAGGAGTTTGGTGGGGTAGGCTCGTCTGGAAAGTTGGGGGAGCTGACAGTCGGGTTTAATTGTTGATAGGTCGAAAGCTGACGTTATGACGAGATCATATGGACGCACCAAACCATTCTCGTAGTGATACAAGCGATGGACAATGGTGCATGAAACTCGGAATCGGTCTTGCCGTCGTCGCGGCCTTTCTGGTTTGGATCGCAATTGTTTTGCTCGGTGCGCGCGAAGGATGGGTTCGTTCAATGCCCGCTTCGAAGGGAGATACAGCGGGGTTCGTAAGCTGGGCGATGAATCGCAATGCTAATGAGTCAAAGGGCAACTTCGCGATTGTGCTGCTTCGCAACGGACAGGTAGCGGAAAGCGCGTTTAGCTCACATGGCCAAACTGTAGATGCCAACTCGCTCTTCCAAGTTGGGTCGTTGAGCAAATGGTTGACTGCGTGGGGTGTTATGTCATTGGCAGAACAGCGGCGCATAGACTTGGATGCCCCTGTTTCCCGTTATCTCAGCCGATGGCGCCTGCCTCCCAGCGAATTTGACAATGAAGACGTCACCGTACGCCGACTCCTCAGCCATTCAGCGGGCCTGACCGACGGTCTTGGCTTTGCGGGTTTCGCAACGGGAGAAAAAATCCCCTCGATCAAAGAGGAATTGACCATGGCCAGAGATGCTGTTCCCGGCCGGAGTGGCGTCACCCGCGTCGGCGCGGCTCCGGGCACGAACTGGCGCTATTCGGGCGGTGGATACCTCATTTTGCAACTCCTGATCGAGGAGGTCTCACAAGAGCCGTTCAACGAATACATGAAGAAGTCGGTCCTCCTGCCACTCAGGATGACGCATTCGACATTCATCGACCCCGATCCCGCACACCTCGCCGAATTCTATGCAAGGGACGGCACGAAAGCGACGCATTACAAGTTTACCGCGCTCGGAGCTGGCTCGTTATATACATCGACGGCTGACATGACGAAGTTCCTTCAGGCACAATATCCCGGCCCGAATGGTCTTTTGCCCGGTCGGGGGGTGCTTTCGCCCGCGACGCTCAAGACTATGCGGCAACCGCAATCGTTCGTTGCTTTTGGGATTCCGATCTGGGGCCTCGGCCAAATCTTGTATGCTCCGAACGGCTCCGGCACCTACGTGATCGGCCATGATGGGGATAACCGGCCCGCCATCAATACGACCGCGCGATTTGATCCAAAAACCGGCGACGGAATTATTGTGCTTGAAACAGGCCACGAGACGCTCGCAAGCGAAATTGGCGGCGAATGGACCTATTGGCATACCGGCAAAGTAGGTCTCGATACCTTATCGAGGTTTGACGCTATGGAAATCCTGGCTTTCATCGGGTTGGGCGGATTGGTAATCCTGACTGTGCTACTTGTGATCATACGGCGAAGGCGCGCTCTTCGATAGTGTGCGCCAAACTCAAGTTACCGCAACAAAGTCATTTTTTGATCGTCGTGTCGCCGAAGCAGGAAGCCGCTAACGGGTTTGAATCTCGACGTTCGGATGTCGGCAATCTTGTCGACACCAGACGCCTCAACCAACACATCATCCGACGGCACAAGGCTTGACAAAACAAATGTGTTCCTGTAATGTTCTACAAAAGCGCTCTTTGAAATCGTTAACCCCACAGCCCAAAAATGCGGGCAGCCTCACCATCCAAAATGTAGGAAATTTTATTGCGCGATGACATCGCGTCAGATCGGCCTGTGCGCGATGTTTGCGACGTTAGGCATAGTATTGAAAACGCCGTTTAAGGTGAGTCCTTAGTGTGACCTTTGACGCAGTTCTGAGGGTTTCAGCGCATTTTAACCCCGACATCCACCCCCATATGCCGCAATTCCATGCCGCGCGCATGCCGCCGTTGAAACCCCGTCCATAGGGTCACGCCGTCCCCATCGGGGCTATACGCCCCCCACGGCGTGCCCGCTGGTGCATTCCAAACGCCATCATCTGAATTCTCGACCGACACATTAAGATAATCCGCGCGCCACACCTCACCCCGCAGATGAACCCCCAGAAACGCGGTGATAAAATGCAGATTGATCGCGTTTATGCGGTCCTGTCGCCAGATCGGGTCTTCGAACCAGTCCATATCCCACAGGCCGCCGCAGCATTTCGGGCGGGGCGGGGTTGAGGGCGACAGCGTGGCCGGCAAACAACAAGAGCGCGCCTTCCGCAATCTTATTCATGCGGCCAATTCTTCGCCTTCATTGCTCGGGCTTGGCCAGACGAGTTGCTGTTCCATCCATGGATATACCTTTATCAAGGGAGGGAAGGTCTTTTCTTGCAAAACACTTTGACAAAGTGCCGCGGTAATCCGGGGAATGTCGCCCAACTCGTTCGTGCGCGCCACCACCTGAACCGCCCTTGAAAACCGACCCCGTGTCATTGGCTCGGCCCGTAATTGCGGCAACAGTTCCTGCACAGCGGCAAGACAAACGGGTGTAGTGATCGTCCAGCCCAGCCCAGCTGCG
Organism: Sphingomonadales bacterium; assembly: GCA_031409315.1. Classification (GTDB taxonomy): domain Bacteria; phylum Pseudomonadota; class Alphaproteobacteria; order Sphingomonadales; family Sphingomonadaceae; genus Aquisediminimonas. The sequence continues at coordinate 17,324 of JANNWX010000083.1, forward strand.
ACCAATGCCAGCTGCTGATGTGCGGATTCTACTTCGACTAATTGGGGTAGTTTCAATTTCATCCTCACAATCTGGCGCGCAATCTGTTGGCCCATACCCGTCAACAGCGAAAACCGGATGAACGGCAACAAAGATGGCACGCCAATCTGATCGAACGGCTCCCGAAAGGTTCTGGGAAATACAAAAATGAAGCTTTCTTCAAACATAGGGTGGAGTTCAACGGAGTCGCGGTGTTCAAGGTTGAAGCTGCCCGTTACGAGCATGTCTATATCGCGCGCGAGGAATTCACCTTGATGTTCCAGGGAGATGCCCGAACGAATGTTCCACCGGTCGGCCCGCGATCCCAAACTCTGCAAAATCGGCGCGGTCAGCTGATTGGCGAGGCTGAATGACATCGCCACGGTCACGCTGGAAATTGGCAGGTTCGCGCCTTCGCGCACTTCATCATAGGCCAACCGGGCATGAGCAATCAGCTTCTGTCCGCGCGCAAACAGTGATTTTCCGCTCGCCGTCAATCCCAACGGTCGCATCGTCCGGTCAAACAGCGGGGCGCCTATTCCTGATTCCAACTTCGCGATGGTTTGCGACACCGCCGACTGTGTCACAAGCAAATGAGCCGCGCACTGTGACATGCCGCCCAGTTCGACGGTCATTACAAACACTTCGAGCGCGTGAAGATCAAATTCTTGCGGCAGTTTCATCTGGCGTGCACTCCCCCGGCGGCGCTGTCCTGACAAGGCTGGTTAACATCACCTAGGCTAATGGTTAGCCCGTACAGATGGTAATAGTGTCATGCGTTTTCGATATGACCCCCATCTCTCTATTGGCGCCATTCGGCTTCGTGATTTCACACCGAAACATCGGTGGCACTTACAGACTGTTGTTTGGTTCGCGTAATCCAGCGCGGTGCAACGCCAAAAGACCCTTGAGCGTGCCTACACACATCAACATTATCACCACAGCCAACGGCAACCCTGTGGCAATCGCACCTGCTTGCAACGAACTAAGGCCGCCGCTGAGCAACAACACAACGCCGACGCCGCCAACTGCAAGCAACCAAATTATCTTTTGCCTAAGCGGCGTGTCAGTCCGACCACCCGCCGTCATCGTGTCTATAACGAGCGTTCCCGAATCCCAACCGGTCACAAAAAAGATCAAGATTAGGCAGATTGCGACGACCGATGTGAACGGCGCCCAAGGAAGCGATCCAAGCAGCACAAACAACTGTGTATCCAGCGATGCCGCCGTTAATCCTGCACCGTTTCCCGCGACGATTTGCGCAATGCTGGCATCGCCAAAAATAGTGAGCCAAGAAATACCTAGCAAGCTGGGTGCGATCATCGCCCCTGCAATGAACTCGCGGACGGTGCGCCCTTGTGATATCCGTGCCATGAACATGCCGACAAATGGTGCCCAGCTTATCCACCAAGCCCAATAATAGACTGACCAATCATTGTAGAACCCGGTATCGGTGCGACCTACTGGATTGGATAGCGCGGGCAAGAGCTTCAGATAGTTGAAGATGTTGCTGACGATATCGGTGAGCAAATTCATCGCCGACCCTGTGGTTAGAACGAAGATCAGCAATGCGAAGGCAACCCACAAATTAACCTCGCTCAAAATGCGGATTCCACGGTCGATACCGCCGCGGAGAGAAAGAAAGGTGATCCCGGCCATAATGGCGATCAGCGTCAATATGGCGATTGGCGAACTGGCTATCCCGTAAAGATACGCAATGCCCGCCACCGCCTGCTGCGCACCCAGCCCCAGGGACGTCGCCAATCCGAAAATGGTCGCCAATACCGCTAGCACCTCAATCCCATCGCCGGTCAGCCCCCAAACGGCCTTGCCGAACAGCGGATAAAAGGCCGAGCGCATGGAGAGAGGCATGTTGAAATCATAAGCGAACACCGCAAACGCTAGCCCTGTCACTGCGAAAATGGCCCACGGGTGGAGCGACCAGTCAAAGATCGTTGCAGCCATAGCAAGACTGCGTGCGGCCTCTGTATCACCTGCCCCGCCGCCCAGCGGGGCGGCGGGGCCGCCAGCCATTGCCGAGGTGAAATGGGTAACAGGCTCTCCTACGCCGTAAAAGACGAGCCCAATTCCCATGCCAGCACCAAAAAGCATCGCGAACCACGATAGGCGTGAATAATCCGGACGAGCGCCTTTGCCGCCAAGCCTGATCTTGCCAAGCGGCGACAGTGCAACGACCACACAAAAGACCAAGATCAGATTGCCAACCGACATAAAAAACCAGTCGAAATAGGACACCGCACTGGCCCGCAAAGCTGAAAACAGGTCAACTGATGCCTTGGGTGCGATGAGGCTGAAAAGAATTACAGCAAGCGATATCAAGGCCGTTGGAACGAAGACCGCTGGATTGATGTGCATGCCGCACCAATTGCGGTTGGATTTTCCATAAGCCCCGAGGTCAATCTCTATCGTCCAATCTGCCATATCACCTCCCCTAGATGTCAGTGGCTGGCAGCAGTAGTGAGCGCTATCCAGAGCCAAGGTGCAAAGCTTCGCCAAACCTCAACATGGAAGCGGTCCTCGCTGTCACGGATGAGGGTGATTTCGACCGTTTCGTAGAGTGTCCTTGTGGCGCGACCGACCGCGAATGTTTCGAGATCGAGTGGACAGCCTGACAATAATACGCCTGTTGCGCGCGGGCCTTCGACCACGAGGCAAATTGCACGTTCGCTCATGTCGGTCACGGAGACCGCCAATCCTTCACCCTTCGGCATCGCGGTGCCAACCGCTGCACGCAACAGCCATTCGTCAGGACCAAGGCAGGCATAACCGTTCTCGGTCTTGCCGATCTTGTGCGGTAGCTTGGTGTTGAGCAATGCCTCAAGCGCCTCAAGTTGCCGTGCACGTAGCGAGTAGCGTGCCATTGGCGTAACGAGGCTAATTGTTACTCCCACTCCAACAAACGGCAGAGTTGGGACTGGTTCGCTGCGAGCCAAAATATCAGACATTGAGCCGCGCTCCTTGCGTGTCATAAAAGACCATCCCGCTTACCTTAGCTGTGTGCGTTTTATCAGGCATGGGGATGTAGAGAGTTTCCCCCAGCCGCTTATGCCCGCCAGCAATCAGCGCCATAGCGATCGAGCGGCCTAGCGTCTCGCTCCAGTAAGAAGATGTGACATGGCCGATCATCTTCATCGGGACTGGCTGATTTGGATCGGCAACAATCTGAGCTCCTTCTTCCAATACCAAATTCGAATCATCTGTCAGCAGGCCAACCAACTGCTTGCGCCCCGGCGCGACAATATCTGGCCGCGTGAGCGAGCGCCGCCCGACAAAATCGAGCTTCTTCTTACCCACCGCCCAGTCAAGCCCCGCATCATGCGGGGTGACGGTGCCATCGGTATCCTGCCCGACAATGATATAGCCCTTTTCCGCGCGTAGAACGTGCATGGCCTCAGTGCCATAAGGCGTGATGTTATAGTGAGCGCCCTCAACAATGAGCCGTTCCCACAAGGCGCGGCCATAGGCAGCCGGCACATTGATTTCGAATCCCAGTTCGCCGGTAAAGCTCACGCGAAATAGGCGGGTCGGGATACCGCAGATCACCCCCTCGCGGATCGCCATGTGCGGGAAGGCTTCGGCAGACAGGTCGATACCTGCCACTAAGGGTTCCAGCACTTTGCGCGCATTCGGACCTTGAACCGCGATGACGGCATATTGTTCAGTCGTGCTGGTCAGCCAGACATTGAGGTCAGGCCATTCTGTCTGGAGATAATCCTCCATCATGTTGAGCACCCTTGCTGCGCCGCCGGTTGTTGTAGTCAAATGGAAACGATCAGGTGCCAACCGCGCAGATACCCCGTCATCGGTTATGAATCCGTCTTCTTTGAGCAGCAAGCCATAGCGGCACCGGCCCGGTTCCAGCGCCTTCCAAGGATTGGTGTACATCCGGTTGAGAAATTCGGCGGCATCAGGGCCAACAACTTCGATTTTTCCTAATGTCGAAGCATCGAAAATGCCGACCGAGGAACGTACCTCAACACATTCGCGGTTGACCGCAATGTGCATATCTTCGCCCACTTTGGGAAAGTAGCGTGCGCGTCGCCACTGCGCGACCAGTTCGAATACCGCGCCATTGTCTTCGGCCCAGCCATCAATCGGCGATTTGCGCAATGGCTGAAACAAAGCGTCCTTGGCATGCCCCGCAAGTGTGCCAAACGTCTGCGGCGTATAGGGCGGACGGAAACTGGTTATGCCGATGTCGGTCACTGGCTTCGCCAACGCAGTCGATGCAATCTGCAAGCAGTTCAGGTTCGATGTCTTGCCCTGATCGGTCGCCATGCCGTTGGTGGTGTAGCGCTTGATATGCTCAATCGAACGAAAGCCTTCACGCACCGCCAGCTTTATGTCTTTTGCCGTCACGTCATTCTGGAAATCAACAAAGGCCTTCGCACGCGTCAGGCCCTTGGGCGTTGGCAGCATATCGATCACTGCACCATTGCCGAAATCCCAATGCCCTGCACACGCGCCAACGCTACAGACATTTTCGTTCGCTTGATCAGGAACGTACGCGCCAAGATCATTGCGCCATTTCAGCGTGCCCTTGCTATGTGACCACAGATGCACGCTGGGCGTCCAGCCACCCGCCATCAGGAGGGCGTCACAGGCGATGCGTCCATCGAGATAGTCATTGTTGCCACAAACCTGAATCGATTTGACTCGGTGCCTGCCGTTGACCCCAATGACGCTATGATTGAGGTAAACCATGATGCCCAGCTTTTCGGCCTCCGTCAGTAGCGTGGCATCTACATTCTCGCGCACGTCAATAATCGCGACAATGCCAACGCCCGCCTTGGCCAGCGCAAACACATCATGCCAACCACTATCATGCGCCGCCATCAAAGCGACAGATTTGCCGACAGCAACACCGTAACGATTGGCAAAAACCTTGGCGGCGGATGCAAGCATCACGCCCGGCGTGTCATTGCCTTCAAATACCAAAGGTCGCTCAATCGCGCCTTGGGCAAGGATGATTTCACCCGCCCTGATGCGCCATAACTTCTCACGCGGGCCATCGGCAATTTGGGGCATGTGATCAGTCAGCCGCTGAACCGCGCCGATGAAATTGTCATGATAATATCCAAATGCCGTCGTCCGAGTCAGGATCGTAACGTTGGCCGCATCGTTCAGCGCCTTCATGCTGCGTTCGAGCCACGGCCAGAGCGAGGGATCAGCCAAGGCGCCGCCGCCGGGTTCATCCTGCTCGTCGATCAGAATCACGCGCGTGTTCGTGCCCGCCGCTTCCAACGCAGCATCAATCCCCGCTGGCCCTGCGCCGATGATCAGCAGGTCGCAATGCGCATAAGTGGAAGCGTAATGATCGGGATCTTTTTCAGTCGGCGCATCACCCAGCCCCGCCATCCGCCGGATCGCTGGTTCGTAAAGCTTATCCCAAAAGGAGCGCGGCCACATGAAGGTTTTGTTGTAAAAGCCCGCCGGGAAAAACATTCCCAATCGATCATTGATCGCGCCGAAATCAGTCTTGAGCGATGGCCAACGGTTCTGGCTAGTCGCAGTCAATCCGTCATAAACCTCGATTCCAGTAGCGCGAAGATTGGGCGTGCGCCTGCCCGGGCCGCGATCAACCAAGACCAATGCGTTCGGCTCTTCGCTCCCCGCCGCTATCAGCCCGCGGGGCCGGTGATATTTGAACGAACGGCCAAACAGCATGACACCATTGGCCAGCAAAGCCGATGCTAGCGTGTCACCGGCAAAGCCTTGATAGTTTTTGCCATCAAATCTGAACGTGACGGCGTGGCGGCGAACGACCCGACCACCGACGCTCAAGCGATAACCGCTCATCGACGCGGCTCTCCTGCCTTGTAAGTGGTTTCGAATTTGTCAGTCGACGTATCTCGCACCGCGTTGAAGAAACGCCCGCAACCATGAATATGCCGCCAGCGTTCATGGTGCCGCCCGCGCGGATTGGCGCGGATGAACAAATAGTTCTTCCATTCCTCATCGGTTTGCGTGGCAGGATCAACAGGCCGCGCGATATGCGCTTGCCCTGCATTGGCGAACTCTATTTCGGGGCGCTTCTCTTCGCAATATGGGCAGTGAATCAGGATCATATCAATGCGCTACCGCTGCCGCTGCCGCTTCGTCGATCAAGCGCCCATTCCGGAAGCGATCAAGGTTGAACGGCGCATTGATGCGGTGTGGTTCATCCTTCGCCATCGTATAAGCGAGTAGATCACCTGCGCCCGGGGTCGCCTTGAACCCGCCTGTGCCCCAGCCGCAATTGACATATAACCCCTTGACTGGAGTTTTGCCCAAGATCGGAGAGCGGTCTGGCGTGACATCGACAACCCCGCCCCAACTGCGCAGCATCCGCATCCGCCGGTAAATCGGGAAAATCTCGCAAATCGCCGCGAGTGTATGTTCAACGATATGCAGCGCGCCGCGTTGCGAGTAACTGACATATTGGTCTGTGCCGGCACCGATAACCAGCTCACCTTTGTCAGATTGGCTCATATAGGCATGCACCGTGTTTGACATCACAACGCAAGGAAAGGTGGGCTTGACCGGTTCAGAAACCAGTGCCTGCAACGGGTAGCTTTCTAGCGGGAAATCGAGTCCTGCCATCTGCATGACCGTTGACGAATTGCCCGCCGCCGATACACCCACCCGCTTCGAAGCAATATAACCACGTGTGGTTTCGACGCCTTCGACCGCTCCGTCCGTGCCGCGACGGACGCCGGTCACTTCGCAATTCTGTATGATGTCGACGCCAAGCGCCGCCGCAGCACGCGCATAGCCCCAAGCGACCGAATCATGTCGCGCCGTCCCTCCGCGTCGCTGCAACGCTGCACCGAGGACCGGGTGACGTGCATGGGGCGAAATGTTCAAAGGCGGGCAGTAAGCCTTAGCCTCTTCTGCGCTCAACCATTCATTGTCGACGCCGTTCAACCGGTTGGCATGGATATGTCGTTTGAGACTCTGCACGTCATGCACATTATGCGCGAGCATCATCACGCCGCGCTTGGAATACATGACGTTGTAATTCAGTTCCTGGCTCAGCCCATCCCAAAGTTTGACCGCGTGATCATAAAGATGAGCGCTTTCATCGTAGAGATAGTTGGAACGAATGATCGTGGTGTTCCGCCCGGTATTGCCGCCGCCTATCCAGCCTTTTTCAAGAACGGCAACACTGGTGATCCCGTATTTTTTCGCCAGATAATAGGCCGCGCCAAGGCCGTGCCCACCCCCACCAACAATGATTGCATCATATGCGGGCTTAGGCGCAGCATCGGGCCATTGCTCCGGCCAATCCTGATGGCCCCTGAGCGCTTTGGCGAACAGACTGAAGGCGCTGAAACGGGTCATGCGTTATCCTCAGATAACGCCGCCCTTGACGCTGCAACATAGAAATTCTTGAAGTCCTCGACCAGTTTTTCCTCGATTGCATAGGGCCCCTGACGGTATCCGTCACTGCTGACCCCTTGATGGTTTATGCTAGAAAAATGACAGTCCTGTTCGTTCGTTTTCCGCCACAGTGCCGCGAGATGATCAGGGTCATAATCGACGCCTACAACAGCATCTTCGTGCACCAGCCAGCTTGTCCGTAGCAACGTCTTGTTAGCGGCGAGCGGTGTCAGAGAGAAAGTTACAACATGGTCACAACAGAAATGGTGCCAGCTATTGGGCTGAGTCCAAACCGACAGGCTTGATGTTTCGGGTTCGACAAATGGCCCGATCAGCGATTTGCAGGCTTGTTTGCCATCAATCGATTGCGTCACCGCGCCATTTGCCAACGCAAGTCGCGCGACGCGATGCCACCAGTCGTCGGGGAACTCAATCAGGTCGCGGTCAATGTCTAGCGCGCGCCATTCTTCGCGCTTGGCCGCATAGAGATCATCTGTTGGCGCGTCTTTGCCAAAACCAGTGGTGCCGAGCACGCTGATGAGTTCAGGGTGGCCAACATCGCAGTGATAGCATTCGCGATTATTTTCCATCACGAGCTTCCAGTTGGCGTCTTCAATTAGATCATCCTGCACGGCGACTTTGAGGTGTTCGAGGTTATAGATCGCAATCTGGTCGGCAATATCGGCTTTCGCCCGGTCAATCGCAGGTGGATTATCGCTCAGACAAATGAAAATCAGTCCGCCGATATTTTCGAGCGCAACCGGGATCAGTCCGTGATCAGCCTTCTCAAAATCCGCCGCCATGCTGCGCGCGGCGAGCAGCCTGCCGTCGAGGCCATATGTCCATTGATGATAAGGGCACATCAGGCGTGGCGCGTGGCCAGACTGTTCATGGCAGATTTTGGCACCCCGGTGGCGACAGCTGTTCCAAAAGGCCCGAACCTCATTATCACGCCCGCGCAAAATGATGATCGAGTTAGTCGCAAGTTCGAACAGAAAGAAATCACCGGGGTCTTTCACATGCGCAACGGTACAGGCATAGAGCCAGACCGATTTGAGCATCACTTGCGTATCGAACGCAAATGCCTCGTCGCTCACATAGAGCTCGCGCGGTAGGGTATGTCCCTTGCGGTCCTTACTGAGCCAAGTGGCGATAGGATCAAAATGCGACACGGCGGATTAGCTCCTCAACGCATGATTTTCAGGATCATATGGCGAATCCTCAATGATCGTTGCTTTGTAGCGGGTGCCGAGAATGGCAATTTCAAATTCGCCGCCCGGCACAGCAAGGTTGGGCTTGATCATGGCGAGCGCGAGCGACTTGCCAATCCGCCAACCATAGCCGCCCGATGTCGCACGTCCGACAACTTCGCCATTCTGATAGATAGCTTCAGATCCGCGCGCGTCGACGTCGGTAACGCCGTGGACCTCCATCGTCACCAGTGCGTTGGACAAACCTTTTTCGAGCCTGGCAAGCAGGGCATCACGGCCAAAGAATGTTGGTTTCTTAAGGCTCACAAAGCGGTCAAGCCCACTTTCAAAGGCTGAATATTCAACAGACAATTCGCGCGGGATCAGCTTGTAGCTTTTTTCGAGCGCCATCAGCGTCATCGCACGGATACCAAACGGCTTAATGTCAAACACTGCACCGGCCTCCATCAGTCGGTCGAATATTTAATTCTGCATTTCGATCGGGTGATGAATTTCCCAGCCGAGTTCACCAATGAAATTGACACGCAGGGCATCGACTCGCGCGAGGCCGATGCTCAACTTTTTGCCCGTAAGCCAGGGGAAAGCCTCGCTCGACAAGTCAGTATCGGTGAGTTGCGCAAGCACGTCTCGCGAACGCGGGCCTGCAAGCACAAGCACGCCCATTGACGTCGTCAACCGCTCAAAAATCACCGATCCGTCACTTGGTAAGGCTTTTTTCAGATAATCATGATCATGCCGCTCATAAGCACCGGCCGACACTAAATAGTACCGCTGTGGTGCAACTTTATAGACCGTGAATTCACTTCGCACCCCGCCCCTGCTCGTAAGCAAATAAGACAGCGACACACGTCCGACTTTTTTGGGCACCGCATTGGTCAGCAATTGATCAAGCCATACTTCTGCTCCCAACCCCGAAATCTCGCACTTGGCAAAGGCGCTCATATCTTGAAGGCCGACGTGTTGGCTCACATGGCGGCATTCATTGCCAACATGTTCGAAATAGTTAGAGCGGCGGAACGACCACTTCTCACGGATCGGCGCATTGTCGGATGTCACTGGATGGTTATGGTTGAGGATCGCATCAGGCTTATCGAGATCAGCGGCAGTAAGGTAATACCCTTCTGGCGCAAACCAGTTCGGCCGTTCCCAACCAAAAACGCTGCCAAACACAGCGCCCAACGCTTTCATCCGGTCATAACAAGGGGCTCGCCGGAGACCTCGCGCGGCCTCGCGTTCCTCATCGGGATAATGTACTGAAAATACTTTAGCATAGGCTTCCTCATTCTTTTCGATCAGGAAGCCGCGACCAGTATAGTCGCCAAAGCGGCGCGGATCGACACCCATCATGTCGATGGTCGGTTCACCATCGACAATCCAATGGGCAAGCTGCCAACCCGCGCCCCCTGCGGCGGTAACCCCGAAGCTATGACCTTCGTTGAGCCAGAAGTTTTTGAGGCCCCAAGCAGGGCCGATGATGGGCGACCCGTCTGGCGTATAAGCAATTGCGCCATTATATACTTTCTTGATGCCTATCTCGCCAAAGGCGGGCACACGGTCCATTGCAGCGAGGATATAAGGCTCAAGGCGTTCGAGCGCGTCTGGGAATAGTTCATATTCGCTGTTCGCGGCTGGGCCATCAACGTAACAGGCTGGCGCACCAGCTTCATAAGGGCCAAGCAGGAGGCCGCCCGCCTCTTCGCGCATATAATATGACGCATCAGAGTCTCGCAGAACGCCCATTTCAGGAAGGCCCTGCTTCTTGCGCTCCATGATAGCGGGGTGCTGCTCGGTGACTATATATTGGTGTTCAACAGGGATGACGGGAATCTCGAGCCCGACCATCGCTCCGGTTTGCCGCGCAAAATTTCCCGTGCAGGAGATAACGTGTTCGCAGGTGATATCCCCCTGATCGGTAGATACCAGCCATGCGCCGTTCGGCTGCCGCGTGATCGCCGTAACTTTTGTATTTCGATAAATCTTGGCCCCTCGCTGCCGCGCGCCTTTTGCCAGTGCCTGCGTCAGATCAGCAGGCTGGATATAGCCGTCAGCCGGATGCTGGATCGCACCTATCACGTCGTCCACATTGGCAAGTGGCCAGACTTCCTTGACCTGACTAGGCGTCAGGAAATTGACTTCGACGCCAATCGTCCGCGCAACACCTGCATAATAGTGATATTCATCCATCCGGTCTTTGGTCGTCGCCAGCCGGATATTGGTGACTTGTGAAAAGCCTGCATGAAGGCCTGTCTCAGCTTCGAGAGATGGATACAGGCCAACCGAATATTGATGTAACTTGCCGACCGAATAACTGAGGTTAAATAACGGCAAAAGACCCGCAGCATGCCATGTAGAACCCGAAGTCAGCTCTTTTCTCTCAAGTAAGGCAACGTCGTCCCATCCCATTTTCGCCAGATGATACAGCGTGCTTACACCAACGACGCCGCCACCAATGACTACCGCACGCACCGTCGTCTTCATACAACCTACCTAAACAACCCTAATTTACCGCCCTTATGTCGTGCAATCCCGCTGATCCAGCAATCGGATTAGCCCCATTCCTGCACATATTCGATATTCTAATGATAACAATAAGGAAAACCTGGTGCTATCACCGAGATGCTATGTGGTCGAAATGTCGTGCTTTTGCATCAGACCCGCTAACAAAACATCCCAGATCTAGGCAGAGTAGACGGGGCTTCGCGTGATTGGCCGGGCAATATCCAACTCTACTTAGCAGATCATTTCTTGCCATGGTTTCAGTGCGATAATGACTGACTGTCGCTGCAATGCGCGCGGCGTCAGCAAGGCCCCTAGGATGGTATGCTCAGAGGATAGAGTTGATAGTGGCGAACGTCGTAGGGATAAGTCAATCCCGACGGACGGGCGAGAACCCCTGCGGAAGAGGTTCTGGCGGAGACGGCGAGATTCGAACTCGCGGTAAGGGTTACCCCCTACGACAGTTTAGCAAACTGTTGGTTTCAGCCACTCACCCACGTCTCCGGCTTGTAGCCAGAGGGCGCTATAGCGAGCGACAACGCGGGGATCAACCACGGTGTTAGGCCCTGTCAATCGGCGGTTTGACGCGGGATCGACTCGGTTCGTCGCGCAGATGATTGCTGGCGTCCGAACAAAGGAGTCTACCGCTGCGACAAGATCCACCGTCTGCTGGAGGTCCACATGATTCGCGCCATATTTGCCATATTGTTGATGATCGCGAGCCCGGCACTTGCCCAAGTTACAAGTGTCGACCCAAATACCGCGATTGCCCAAGGAGACAAATCCGCGACACCTGCAGCCCCCAAAACACCGGAAATAGGGCCGCTGGATACGGCCGACGGCGGATTGCAAGACGATATCGTCACACAAGCGTCGGAAAACGCGGCCCCATCGACGATCGGCGCGGTCAACGGGCCGGCAACATCGGCCTCATTCAAACAGGACGATCTGATCGGTGCGGCCGAGGGCGTGTTTGGCAAAGGGGCCAAGGGGCTCGGCGAGATTATGGAAAAAATCCTGAAAGACCAGGGTGAGCCAAATGCGTATGTTGCGGGCCGAGAAGCATCGGGCGCGTTTGTCGTTGGTCTGCGCTACGGCTCTGGCACGATGACGCACGGAGTTGAAGGCAAGCGACCGGTTTATTGGACCGGGCCATCGGTCGGGTTTGATATCGGCGGCGATGCGGCCAACGTCTTCGTCCTCGTTTACAATCTTTATGACAGTCAGGATCTCTTCAAGCGGTATCCGCAGGTCGAGGGCCGGGCGTTCTTTGTCGGCGGATTTTCGGCAACCTATTTGCGGCGCGGTGATGTGGCCATTATCCCGATCAGGCTGGGTGTTGGCGTCAGGCTTGGCGCCAATATCGGTTATATGAAGTTTAGTGAAAAATCGAAATGGTTGCCGTTCTAGGCCATAGCCTAAGCCGAATATAACACCCGCCAGCCAAGCGTGGTGCCGCCGTGGAATGGCACTAAGGTGATGCCGGTATCAGTCAGCGTTTCTGGAATATCTGTCGGTATCCGCTCCAGCGTCACAGTGCCATCATTGAGCGGCAGACCATAAAAACGCGGGCCATGTTCGGATGCAAATCCTTCAAGGCGGTCCAACGCATCCTCTTCATCAAAGACGGTCGCATAGCTTTCAAGCGCATAGGGCGCGTTAAAAATGCCCGCACATCCACAGGCAGATTCTTTAGCGGCAATTTCATGCGGCGCGCTATCGGTTCCAAGAAAGAATTGCGCCGATCCCCCCGTAGCCGCACCGCGCAGTGCCAGCCGGTGCTTTTCCCGCTTGGCGACGGGAAGGCAATAAGCGTGGGGACGCATGCCGCCAGCGAACATCGCATTGCGGTTGATGTGGAGATGCTGCGGCGTGATTGTCGCGCCGATTAAGGGTCCGCTGGCTTCGACAAAGGCAACCGCTTCAGCCGTCGTAATATGTTCAAACACGATTTTGAGCGCCGGAAAATCACGGATAAGAACGGATAAGGTTCGTTCGATAAAAACAGATTCACGGTCAAAAATGTCGATGCCGGGGTCGGTTGCTTCGCCGTGGATGAGCAGGGGCATGCCGATCCGCTGCATCGCTTCAAGCGTCTTGTATATTTTTTTGACATCGGTGACGCCGTGCGCAGCGTTGGTTGTCGCATGGGCGGGGTAGAGTTTGGCCGCTGTGAATATGCCTTCGGCAAACCCCGCAACCAGTATTTCGGGGTCCATGTCATCAACCAGATAGCAGGTCATAAGCGGCATGAAGATTGCGCCCACCGGCACACAGGCCAAGATACGATCCCGATATGCGCGCGCAGCATCCACGGTCGTAATCGGCGGCGTCAGGTTGGGCATAACGATTGCCCGGCCAAAAACCCACGCGGTATAAGGCACAACAGCTGCCAGCATCGCCCCGTCGCGCAAGTGAACGTGCCAGTCATCGGGGCGGCGGATGGTCAGGCGGTCGGACATATTCTCTCAAGCTTGGGTTTGCGGTAAAGCTGCCCTAGAGGAGGTGGATGATGAAAACCACCCTCATCGACCGGGCCGTCCTTCGCTTGTCGGGGGATGATGTGCGCGGCTTTTTGCAAGGATTGGTGACCAATGATGTGGCTGGCGCGCTGCCGGTCTGGGCCGGGCTGCTGACGCCGCAAGGCAAGGCGCTGTTCGACTTCATCGTCTGGGCCGACGGCGATGATGTGCTGATCGACTGTGAGGCCGCGCAGCGCGATGCTTTGCGCAAACGGCTGTCACTATACCGGTTGCGCCGGGCGATCACGATTGCGGGTGATGACAGCTTGGCGGTCCATTGGTCACAGGGTGGCAATAGGGGCGAGCCGGACCCGCGCTTAGCAGCGCTTGGCAGACGCTGGATCGCCGTGCCGTCCGAACCAGCCACCGGGTGGCACGCACACCGGCTTTCGCAAGGCGTGGCCGAGGGCGTGGATGAATTGGGGCAGGACAAGATATTGTGGCTGGAGGCCAATGCCGCCGAACTGAACGGGGTCAGTTTCACAAAAGGCTGTTATGTGGGGCAAGAAAATACCGCCCGGATGAATTACCGGCACAAAGTCAACCGGCGGCTTTTCGTGACAGTGGACGGAGGCGTTGAACGGCGGTCGGTGCGTGCGCCCGGTGATGCGATCATCCCGGCTTGGCTGGCCACCGCCCTTGGGTGAGGGGTTTCTTTTCGGGCTTGGCATAGGGTTGACCCCTTCCGCCTTCGCCGCGATCCTAGGGATTGTTGCAGTCGCAGCGGTGATCCGCGGCCTCACCGGTTTTGGCTTTGCGATCCTTGCCGTGCCTTTGCTTGGTCTGGTCATTCCGCCCGCCCAAGCAGTGCTGTTTGCGATCCTGCTCCAGATGCTGATCGGGCCATTTGGTGTGCGGCACGCTCTTGGCATGATCGACAGGCGGGCGGTGACCGGGATTGCCCTTGCCGCCTGCGTGTCGACGCCCATCGGTTTATGGCTGCTGTCTGCGATATCGGCGGATGCGGCCCGGCTGACCATTGCGGCCATTGCGCTTGGTTGCTTTAGCTTCTTCCTGATTCCGCGCGCACCCACGCCGAATATTTCGGCGCCCCATCTGGCCGCGACCGGATTTGCTTCGGGGATATTGAACGGCTTTGCCGCGATGCCGGGGCCGCCGGTGATCCTCTATTTCATCCGAGACACTGTGCCGCCCGCCGTGGCGCGCGGATCAATGATTACAATCTTCTTTGCCACCGCGACGATGGGCACGCTGGTTGCGGCCCTGCGCGGGATGATCGACCGGGATTTGATCGTCCTGACGGCGGTGTGCCTACCGCTGATGATCGCGGGCAACCATATTGGCGCGAAATTCTTCGGAACGATCCCGGAGAAAGTCTGGCGCGGGGTTGTCGTCGGGCTGCTGGCGGTGGCAGCAGCGGGGGCGGTTTTGCGGGTTTAGAGTCGAAAGACAATTACCAATGTCGCGTCCAATGATGATTGCAGCTGGCGCAGATATCATTTTTCTTGCCCGTCGGCGAAAAGCCATGACACCCACATGAATGACATGGCCCCCAACCTGATTCAGGTTCGACAGAAATGGGCGGCAAGCCATCCTTCTTTGCAGCAGTAGTGTCGAGACGAAAATCCGAAGCTGAATTCAGATACGTC
>JANNWX010000084.1:0-16013 GCA_031409315.1 Sphingomonadales bacterium
CCCGCCGATCAAAGTTGCGCGGCATCCAGTCTGCCGATGAAATATAGACTTTCGCCTTATCATTTGGCAGATCGCCGCCATTCCCAAACGCCCATATTCGACTATGTTCCAAAAACCGCCCAATCACAGACTTCACTCTGATATTTTCCGACATGCCTGGAACCCCGGGGCGCAGGCAACAAACGCCCCGCACAATCAAATCAATTTTTACGCCAGCATTGCTTGCTTCGTAAAGTTTTTCGATGATGGCGGGATCAACCAATGAATTGACCTTGACCCAAACTGCCCCCGGTATACCGGCGCGGACATTGGTGATTTCCTGATCGATCAAGGCAACCAGATTCGACCGCAGGTTACGCGGACTCATCGTGAGCATTTCCAATTCACGCGGCTCGACATAACCGGTGATATAATTGAAAATCTGTGCCGCATCGCGCCCAATGCGCGGGTCGGCCGTAAAAAAGCTGAGATCGGTATAAATTCGCGCCGTAACAGGATGATAATTGCCAGTTCCAAAGTGACAATAGGTTCGGAAACCCTTTGCTTCCTTACGCACAATCATCGAGATTTTGGCATGGGTTTTCCAGTCGATAAACCCATAGACAACCTGCACGCCCGCCCGCTCCAACTGTGAAGCCCAATGGAGGTTTTGCTCTTCGTCAAACCGCGCTTTCAATTCGACGACAGCGGTAACCGACTTCCCTGCTTCAGCAGCATCAATCAGCGCGCGGATGACAGCAGATTGTTTTCCCGCGCGGTACAGCGTCTGCTTGATCGCAATGACATCGGGGTCTGCAGCCGCCTGGTTAAGGAACGCGACGACCACATCAAACGCTTCATAAGGGTGGTGAACGACGATATCCTTGCTGCGGATCGCGGCGAAACAATCGCCTTCATGTTCGCGGATACGTTCTGGAAAGCGCGGCGCAAAGGGCGTGAATTTCAAATCAGGCCGGTCTTCATCAACCAGCATGCTCAGCTCGGCAATGCCCAGAAAGCCGCCGGTTTCGGTAATGATCGTTTCGCTGCCCCCCAATTCGCGTTTGACAAGGGCTTCAAGCGGCGGCGGCATCCCGGTTTGCACTTTAAGGCGAATAACGCGACCGCGCCGCCGCCTTTTGATTGCGCTGCGAAAATAACGGACGAGGTCTTCGGCTTCCTCTTCAAGCTCGATATCACTATCCCGGATGATCTTGAACGCGCCTGACCCCAACACTTCATAGCCAGGGAACAAGATATCGACGAACAGCAACAGCAATGTTTCCATCGCCACATATTGCCCTTTTGCGCCGGGAATACGAACGAAACGGGGCAATTTGGCCGGGATCATGATCAACTCGCGGATCGGCTCATGATCCGACAACCGCTTCAAATCGAGAATCAGGCTAAGCCCAAGGTTGAGAATGAAGGGGAACGGGTGTGCCGGATCAAGCGCCTGCGGCGTCAGAACAGGAAAAATCTGTTCGCGGAAATGTTTTTCCAACGCAATTTTTGCCCCGTCATCAATTTCGTCAAGATCGAGCACAGACAGGCCCGCATGTCGAAGTTCGCCGCGCAGTTGAAGCCAAAGCGCCTGTTGTGCTCCCATCAACTGATCGGCGTCCCGGATAATATCTTCCAATTGTTGGGACGGCGTTCGTCCGTCGATCGACCTTTGGTCAATGTCTTGTAATTGCTGCCCGCGCAAACCGGCGACGCGGACCATAAAAAATTCATCGAGGTTGCTTCCCGATATAGACAAAAAGCGCAGCCTTTCCAGCAACGGATGCGCCGGGTTTGAGGCTTCTTCCAACACCCGCCAGTTGAATTTAAGCCAGCTCAACTCACGATTGAAAAAACGCGCACCAGGATGATCCGACACCACATTTTCACTGGTTTCAATTGGCTGACGTGTCGCCACTGGCTTCCTCCGCATCAGAGCCTATTCCTCTATCCAAAAGCCCGCAGTCAAAAAGGACATCACGAACAAAGGGAATAGTCATGGCACGTCTATGTGACAAAGATGCTTCATCCAACGCATCAACGATCCGCATCAGTCCGATATGGTTGCGATGAACGCGATTGGCGACATATTCCGCAACATCTGGCGAAATGCTTATCCCGCGACGGCCCAGCAATTTCACCAGCAATAATTTCATCAGAATATCATCAGGCGGATCAAGTGAAATAACAGGCGTTGCCGCCAATCTGGACCGCAAATCGGCCAACCTCACCTGCCATAACGGCGGGGCATGATCGGCAATCATTAACAGCGGAACATGCGCGTCTTGCGCACGGTTCCAGGCATGAAAAATGGACTCCTCTTTCTTGCTCTCGGCATCATCGATCAGGATAGCGCCTGATTTTGCGACAAATATCCTGCCAAGCAGGCTGCGGCCTGATTTACGTGGACCGATTAAAATCGTCGCACTGACCGGCCAGCTTCCCCAGCGATCAAGATGGGCAACCGCTCGCTCGTTCGAAGCCGTGACAATAAAATCGCTACGGTCTTCATCTGCTGGCCAATCAAACGGCAGCGCAATTTGCGACATGTCTCGTCCTAGTTACCGGTCCGGCGAATTCGGAATACGCCGCCCGATTCCTGAACGCGGTAACCGCGCGCCGACAAAGCAACCCGCAACATATCCGCGTCCCCATCAAAAGCGACCCGCATGACGGAAACTCCACCCAGTGCAAGGCTGGATGTTGTCGCTGATTTGATGCCGGGGATATTACGTACTGCTGATTCCGCGGATCCGACCGAACCGACATCGGGCGTATCGAATTGAATCGTGAATTGCTTGACGATGGTCGCGGGCGCGCTTGTTTCAACGGGCGGCGCTGATCCCGCCACTGTTTCAGCGATCACGCCCGACATCACATTGGCAAGCACGTCATCCTCTATCCCTTCGACGTCAATCGGTTGTTCGATGATGAGCGACGTATCGGGCCGCAGGCTGCCGCTTGCCAATGCCATTGCATAGATTTCATCGATGCGACGAACGCCTTCGTCCATCAACTTGGGCAAGCCCGCGCTCGATTGGACGCGTAGGGCGAAGGATTGAAGCAACCGGTTATCCGGCCCGTATCGCGCGCTGAAATATCCAGTCACCGGCCCACCGGGCCAGGCACGTTCCAGCCGAACTTGTGGAACGAGGACATCGGCGGCCCCGTATTGATCGAGCAACGTGCGCCACCATTTCCGCCCCGGGCGACCCATTTGCCCGGCATTGAGCAATAACGGATCTGCACCGGTTCCTGCAACGCGCACATAATCGATGCTGCTGCCCGACGTGCGAAACCGCGCCCATGCTTTTTGCCATTCGGTGCGGGTTTCAAAACTTTGTGCAAACCCGCCGCTCCATTGAACCGGCACGACAAGGAGAGGTGCTGAGCGCCGCACAGAGCCAGAAACGCCAAGAATTTGTCCAGCACGAACCCTGTCAAACATCACACCAAGCCGCGCAATATAGCGGTTTGGGCCAATCTGTTCATCCTCGATGATGATGCCTGAAACGATCCCGTCCAGCGCGCCATCACTCAATCCGGGGGCACCGCCGCCGTGCGTGCGTTGCCACAACAATTGCCAGCCCTTGCGCTGCGCCTCACGCCAGCCCCGCAACCGTGCCGCATCTGCCGACTTGCCGACCACATCGACGCCGACGCCACCAACTTCAAAGCTTCCAGAACTGTCAATCGGTGCAACACCGCGTTCACCGCCTTCAATCTGGGCGACAACCGACACGCCCGCCACCGCGACAAAGAACGAAACAGCCAGCGGAAGCGGCCGAAAAAAGCGTTTGAATGTGATCACACGGCCCTTTTGGCGAGTTGGGCGTGGAATTCCAAGCAGGATATGGCTAGCAGCAAAAAATGGATACAAAACATGATCAGGATTTACCCTATACCTACGCCAAGGCCGGGGTGTCGATATCGGCTGGTAACGCGCTGATCCGGGCGATAGCACCACTCGCCAAGGCCACCCGACGGGCGGGTGCAGACGCGGATCTCGGCGGGTTTGGTGGCTTCTTCGATCTCAAGGCGGCCGGCTTTCAAGACCCCTTGCTGGTGGCGGCAAACGACGGAGTCGGCACCAAATTGAAACTTGCCATCGATTCGGGGCGGCACGACGGCGTCGGCATTGATTTGGTGGCAATGTGCGTCAATGATCTGATCGTCCAAGGGGCAGAACCACTCTTCTTTCTTGATTATTATGCCAGCGGCAAACTCGACCCCGACGTTGCGGTCGCGGTTATCGCCAGCATCGCGGAAGGCTGCAAACAGGCCGGTTGCGCCTTGATTGGCGGCGAGACAGCCGAAATGCCCGGCATGTATAGCGACGGTGACTATGATCTGGCAGGTTTTTGTGTCGGTGCGGTCGAACGCGATCAGGTGCTTAGTGCAGACAAGATCGCCAAGGGCGATATCCTGTTGGGGCTTGCTTCGTCGGGCGTGCATAGCAACGGCTTCTCGCTGGTCCGGCGTTTGGCCGTCGACAAGGGATGGAAGCTTGATCGCCCTGCCCTGTTTAACCCGGAAATTTTGTTGATCGACGCGCTGATGGCACCGACCCGCATTTATGTGAAATCGCTGCTTCCGCTGGTTCGCAGCGGCAAAATCCACGCGATGGCGCATATCACCGGCGGCGGATTGCTGGAAAATATCCCGCGCGTTCTGCCCAAAGGCTTGCACGCCCATGTCGATGCGGATATTTGGCCACAGCCCCGGTTGATGGCGTTCCTGCAAGCGCAGGGCAATATGGAGCCAGAAGAAATGGCACGAACCTTCAACTGCGGAATCGGCATGGCGATTGCAGTTGCCCCAGAAGATGTCAGCACCGTTACATCGGCACTGGTTGCGGCGGGTGAAACAATCCACCCCATCGGCCATATTGCAAGCGGTGAACGTGGCTGCACGGTTAGCGGCTCAGCCGAAACGTGGAGCGCGATGGACGATTGGCGGGCCACTCATAATGGCTAAGGCGCGCGTTGCCGCCCTGATCTCTGGTGCTGGCACCAATATGGCCGCCTTGCTCTACGCCGCCAAACACCCCGATGCCCGGTATGAAATCGTTCTGGTTGCCAGCAACAATCCTGATGCCGCGGGCCTAAATCTTGCCGCAGCCGAGGGCATACCCACCTTCGCCCACTCCCACTCAGGTCTATCGCGCGAACGCCATGACGCCGTCATGCACGATGCCATCACATCGGCGCGCGCAGATACAGTCGCACTTGCGGGCTATATGCGCATATTGTCCGATGGCTTCGTGGCGCTGTGGGAGGGCCGGATGCTCAACATCCACCCCTCGTTGCTCCCCAAATATAAGGGCCTCAACACCCACCAACGCGCCATTGACGCTGGTGACACACAGGCCGGGTGTAGTGTGCATCTGGTAACGGCAGAACTGGATGATGGCCTTGTCCTTGGGCAAACGACGGTCGCTATCCTGCCCGACGACACTGCCGACACCCTCGCCATGCGTGTTCAGTTGGCAGAACATCAGCTTTATCCCAAAACTCTTGCCGACTTTGTTTCGCGGGCGGCCAGCCCGGAATGGATGTTGTCAATGGTGCGCGACCGGGCAATGGCGCAGCCTGAGACTTGCGAGGTCACATCACACGGCATGCCGTGCTTTGGCATCACCGGCGGCAAAAAATTTGCCTATTTTACCCATGATCATCACGGTGACGGCAAAACCGCGTTACTGGTCAAAATCAGCGGCGCGGATGAACAAGTCATGTTGATCGACAGCGACGAAAACCGTTATTATCGCCCCGCATATTTCGGCGATGGCTGGATCGGCATCAGGTTGGATTTGGGCGATACCGATTGGGACCATATCGGCGGATGGATTGCCAAAAGCTGGATGCCGTTGCGCCCGCCAAACTGCGGCGGGCGCACGACATAGCTGACGAATTCTAGCCGACGATTTCTTCTGGTTTGAAGAAATAGGCAATCTCAATCGCCGCATTCTCGTCACTGTCAGAACCGTGCACCGAATTGGCTTCAATGCTTTCGGCCAGTTCCTTGCGGATCGTTCCGGGTTCGGCGTTGGTCGGATTGGTGGCACCCATGATGTCGCGGTTGCGCTGCATGGCATTTTCACCTTCCAAGACCTGCACGACGACCGGACCGGACGTCATGAACGCAACCAGATCGTTGAAGAACGGTCGCTCGCTGTGGACACCGTAAAAACCTTCGGCTTGTTCCTTGGTCATCTGGATACGCTTTGACGCGACAACGCGCAGGCCGCCGTCTTCGAGCATTTTGGTAACGGCCCCGGTCAGGTTGCGGCGTGTTGCGTCTGGCTTGATAATCGAAAAGGTGCGGGTTCCCGCCATGATATGCTCCAAATGTTGGGGGGTTGATTTCGCCGCGCCCTTAACTGTTGCGGTGCAGCATCGCAAGAAAATTGCGCTTATCGGCGCGAATCAAGATGCCTTTGGCGCGGCCTGACGAACACCTTCATCAACATGCTCTGCAAATTCGGCAAAATTGTCGATGAATTGACCGACCAGATTTTGCGCAGTGGCGTCATAATCTGCCGTGTCTGCCCAGGTGCTGCGCGGATCGAGGATCGCGCTATCGACACCGGCCACCGCGATCGGCACTTTGAAACCGAAATTGGGGTCGGTGCGAAATTCAGCCTGATTAAGGCTGCCGTCGAGTGCTGCGTTGAGCAAGGCGCGGGTTGCCTTGATCGGCATCCGGCTGCCCACCCCATGTTTTCCGCCGGTCCAGCCGGTATTAACCAGCCAGCATTTCACCCCGCCCTTTGCAATCCGGCTTTTCAACAGATTGCCATAGATCGACGGGTGACGCGGCATGAACGGCGCCCCAAAGCAGGTTGAAAAGGTCGCTTCCGGTTCGGTCACGCCTATTTCAGTACCGGCGACCCGCGCGGTATAACCCGACAGAAAATGATACATCGCCTGATCAGGCGTGAGTTGCGCAATGGGCGGCAACACACCGTAGGCATCCGCCGTCAGCATGATGATCGTCTGCGGGACCGGCCCCATATTCTGTTCAGAGGCGTTCGGGATGAAGTCAATCGGATAGGAGCCTCGGCTGTTTTCCGCGAGCGACGCATCATCAAAATCCAGCTTGCGGGTCTCGTCGTCCATCACGACATTTTCCAGCACAGTGCCGAACCGTTTGGTCGTTGCAAAGATTTCGGGCTCCGCATCGGGTGAAAGGCGGATCATCTTGGCATAACAACCGCCTTCAAAATTGAACACGGCGGTATCCGACCAGCCATGTTCATCGTCACCAATCAAGGTGCGGCTGGCGTCTGCGGACAGCGTTGTTTTGCCGGTGCCGGACAGTCCGAAGAATACCGCTGTGTCTCCCTTGGGGCCGATATTCGCCGAACAATGCATCGGCATGATGCCATCAACCGGCAATTTGTAATTGAGAATGCCGAAGACGGATTTCTTCATCTCGCCTGCATATGCGGTTCCGCCGATCAGGATCAGCTTTTCGGTAAAATTTACCGCGATCACGGTTT
This sequence comes from Sphingomonadales bacterium, assembly GCA_031409315.1. GTDB lineage: Bacteria > Pseudomonadota > Alphaproteobacteria > Sphingomonadales > Sphingomonadaceae > Aquisediminimonas. The sequence continues at coordinate 7,487 of JANNWX010000084.1, forward strand.
CGCTGCGGCACCCGTGCCGTTCAGGGTCGGCGCGAAAACTTGGCAGATCAATGATTGTATATTCGGGCATGAATTGCGCGAGTTCATCGGCGTCAGGACGCACCAGCAGCGTCCGGATGAACAGGTTATGCCATGCGAATTCGTTGATAACGCGAACGTTGACGCGGTGTTCTGGTTGCGAGCCACCGAAAAGGTCCGCAACAAACAAGGTTTCCTTTTGGGCGACTGCAGCCAAAAAGTCTGCCTTCAATGCGGCAAAATGGGCCGGTGACATCGCCACATTGGTCTTGCCCCACCAGACAGTTGATTCGGTTTCTGCGTCACGGACAATGAACTTATCCTTGGCAGAACGCCCCGTATGTTTGCCGGTTGCCACAACCAATGGCCCGTCCGCCGCCAGCTTTCCCTCACCCCGGACCAGCGCATGTTCAACCAGCGGTGCCGTTCCCAGGTTCCAGAACAGCGTTGCGGCTGTCTTGATACCTTGTTCTTCTAGGCTGTGGTGTGGCGCCATGTTGGACACTGTATTTCTCCGAAAAATCTGACCGGGTTATATTGGCAGCCTCATGATTTGAGATGTGTCCAATTGGCGGTGCGCATAGGATAGCAGAGGCCGTGGGTCAAACGTAGGATGGGGATTATTGCCGTTGCCTGCCGCCTCGCCTAAGGACACTGCATGGAAACCCCACAAATTGCCCAGAAACCTGATGTTCATACCATCGCGTTGGTTGATGATGACCGTAACATATTGACGTCGGTTTCGATGGCCCTGCGTGCAGAGGGCTATGCAACACGACTCTATACCGACGGCGAGTCTGCCTTAAAGGCGCTCATCGAAACGCCTGCCGATTTAGGCGTATTTGATGTCAAAATGCCAAAACTGGACGGTTTTGAATTGCTCCGCCGGTTGCGGGATACGTCGTCGATGCCGGTGATATTCCTGACATCGAAAGACGACGAAACAGACGAGGAATTCGGGCTGGCGACTGGCGCTGATGATTATATCGCCAAACCATTTTCTCAGCGGCTGTTGATAGCCCGGATCAAAGCCATATTGCGGCGCACAGCGGTGATCGCCCAGCCCAGTGATGTATCCGATGGCGAAGCGACGACAGCAATGGTTCGTGGCTCCCTGGAAATGGATGCCGCACGTCACCGCGTGATCTGGAAAGGCGGCGATGTTACGCTGACTGTGACCGAATTCATGATTTTAGAAGCCTTGGCGATGCGACCCGATGTAATTAAAAGTCGCAACCAGTTGATGGACGCGGCCTATCAAGACGATGTCTATGTGGACGACCGGACGATAGACAGCCATATCAAGCGTCTCAGGCGGAAATTCCGTTTGGTCGATCCTGATTTTGATGCAATCGATACACTCTATGGCGCAGGTTATAAATTCACAGGCGGTTGATCCTGACGTGCCCAGTCCGCGCTGGTCGGATCGGCTGACGCTGACGCAACGCATTCTTGCCGTTAACATACTGGCTTTGGCGCTACTCGCGGGCAGCTTTTTCTACCTTGATAGTTACCGGATGCGGCTGATCGACGAACGGGTGATGCAATCTGCGAATGAGGCAAGATTGATTGCCGCATCGTTAGAAACGATGACGCTTGACGAACAGCGTATGTTCATTGGCCGGATCGGGAAAGAAACAAGATCGCGCATAAGGTTATCGGGTGGCGACAATATGGTGTTGGCCGATAGTTGGCAGATCAGCGGGCAAAGTTTTCAACTTGTCGATCCCGAGACGATCTCTTGGCGAAAATGGATGGCAGGATGGCTGGATCAAGGCATAGAATTCGCCGTCGATGCGGGGCCAGTGCCCGCATTCCGAGGATTTCAATCGCCCACCGATTGGCAAGCCGAAGCCGCCGGATGGTCGCTGGCGACGGATCGGACGCATATGTTATGGGCAACGGGGCAGGCTCGAACCGGGCAACAACTCAAGCTGAGAATTGATCGCAACGCGCGCGATATTCGCCGCCTTGTCCGCGCTGAACGATCACGGCTCGCCTATATTATCGGCCTAGTGACACTATTTTCCGTTGGCTTATCGCTGTTTTTGGCGCGCACCATTGCGTTGCCGTTACGCGCTTTGGCCGACGCGGCCGCTAGGGTCAGATTAGGGAGGCAGCGGGAAGTTATCATTCCCAGATTGCCAACGCGCAGTGATGAAATCGGATTATTGGCACGCGCCTTTTCGGACATGAATCACACTTTGCAGCAGCGTATCGACGCAACCGAAGCTTTTGCCGCCGACGTTGCTCATGAATTGAAAAACCCTCTCGCGTCGCTAAGTTCGGCTGTCGAGAGCTTAGCCGTTGTCAAGGAACGCGGGCCGCGCAAGCAATTGCTGGCGATTATTGGCGATGACGTGCGCCGTCTGGACAGGCTGATTACGGACGTTGCCGATATTTCCCGCCTTGATGCCCAATTGGCACGAACGCGATTTGATCGTGTTGACATCGGCCAGTTGATCGAAGCTTTGATCAAAATCAGGGAAGAGCGATCCCGCATATCACCGGTCAAGATCGCCTTCGCAAGGCCCCAGACCGGGTCGGCGATCGTAATGGGAGACGCCGATGCACTTGGCCGAGTGATCGAAAATTTAATCGATAATGCTTTGTCCTTCTCGCCGCAAAATGGCGTCGTGCGGATATCGACATCGCGGGTGGAACAATCCGTCGTCATCGTGGTCGAAGATGATGGTCCGGGCGTTCCGGAATCACAACGCGAGGCTATTTTTGGCCGATTCCATACCGACCGCCCCGACCATGAAGTATTTGGTCAGCATTCTGGACTTGGTCTGTCGATAGCGCGTGCCATTGTCGAGGGAATGGACGGTCACATAGAAGTGCGGACCCCGCATCTCGGCAAAAATGGTGCACAATTCGTTGTTACTATCCCGGCTGCCCAGTTATGATTGAACGTGAAACCATCCATGCCTGCTGTGTGGCAATAGGAGATCATGGCGTTTTGCTGATCGGCCAATCAGGAAGTGGGAAATCTGATCTGGCATTGCGGCTGATCGACCGGGGCGCAGCACTCGTCAGTGACGATTACTCAAATTTATCGATAAAAGGTAAAGACTTATACGCCAGTCCACCAGAACGGATTGCTGGAAAAATTGAGGTCCGCGGAATAGGCATCATTGAAATGGCGCACCAGATGTCGGCAAGAATTGGGTTGGCTGTATATTTGGGTGATGCTGTTACACGCATGCCCGATGAACGGCGAGAGGCTAAGTTTCTGGGCGTAGATATTGCAGCAACCAGCATTTCAGCGCATGAAAGCTCTGCACCAATCAAGGTGGAATTGGCATTGAAACAAGCAATCGAATCCCGATGAAAGAAAAACACCCTCAGCGCATATTGCTGGTTACCGGCATGTCGGGGGCAGGCAAATCAACCGTCCTTAAGACCCTTGAGGATATTGGTTGGGAAACGGTCGATAACTTGCCGCTTACCTTGCTCGAACGCTTGCTGGCGACACCGCTTTTAGACGGCGAGAATAGTGCTCGGCCCTTGGCCATAGGCATAGACAGTCGGACCCGTGGGTTTGATGCCAATGCCATAGTCGAACGCATGAACGGGATGCGCGACAATCACCGCAGTAATATCTCCACATTGTTTCTTGATTGCAGCGGAGCCGAACTTGAACGGCGCTATTCCGAGACCCGAAGGCGGCACCCGCTGGCACAAGATCGGCCAGCAAGTGATGGCATTGCGCGCGAACGCGAAATGATGGCCCCACTGCGGCGCTGGGCCGACTTTGTGATTGATACTACGTCGAGCACAACCCATGATTTGAAACAGGATGTGCGCAGTCGATTTGGCATTGACGGGGCACAGGAAACGACCTTGGCGATCATGTCGTTCGGATTTGCCCGTGGCCTTCCCCGTAATGCCGATCTGGTGTTTGACATGCGGTTTTTGCGCAACCCCTATTGGGATGAAACCTTGCGCACCCTTTCAGGATTGGATGACCCGGTAGCCCTCCATATCCGGGCTGATCCGGCATATGCCGAGGCGATCGGAAAAATTGAGGATTTGCTTGTCACTTTATTGCCGCGATACCAAGCCGAAGGAAAGGCCTATGTAACTGTTGCATTTGGCTGTACAGGCGGCCAGCATCGATCGGTCCATGTTGCCGGGCGTGTTGCCGAACGGCTAGAAAGTGCTGGGTTTTCGCCAGTGCTATCGCACCGTGACATGGTGACCGACGCACATGATTCGGCATTGGATAAGGACGGCCCGTAAGGCCGCAGTTCGTAGACGGGGTTATTGATGATTGGTCTTGTGTTGGTAACGCATGGTCGGCTGGCAGTGGAATTCGTGACCGCAATGGAACATGTGGTTGGTCCACAAAGCGCGATTGAAACCGTTTGTATCGGCCCTGATGATGACATGGAAAGTCGCCGCGCGGATATTGCCTCCGCGATTGCCGCGGTCAACGACGGGAATGGCGTCATCGTCTTGACAGACCTGTTCGGTGGAACCCCTTCCAACCTTGCCATTTCCCTTATGCAAACCGGGAATATCGAGGTGATCGCCGGCATAAACCTGCCCATGCTCATTCGGTTGGAGAGCGCACGTCGCCGGATGAATGTGGTTGACGCTGTCGCCGCTGCCCGGGAAGCTGGGCGTAAATATATTTCTGTCGCGTCCGAAGTCCTTGGCGAACAAGCGGCATGACCTTGGCATCGCGCACCGTCTTGATCACCAACAAACGTGGCCTGCACGCGCGGGCAAGCGCCAAATTCGTTACCATCGCGGCCAGCCTTGGCGTGGTGGCAAATGTTGAAAAGGACGGATCAAGCGTGGTCGGCACGTCAATCATGGGGCTGATGATGCTTGGCGCGGCAATGGGCGATACGATCACCATCACCGCAAGCGGCGACGGCGCTGCCGAAACCGTCCGGACCCTTGCCGAATTGGTCGAGGCCAAATTCGGGGAGGAATAACCCGTGGCGCGCGAAATATCCGGTTTTTCCAACCCGCTGGTCAAACGGGTCCGATCCCTACGCGATAAGAAACATCGCCGCGCCGAAGGCCTATTCCTAGCAGAAGGCCTGCGCATCCTGACCGAAGCACTGGACGCAGGATTCGCCCCGGATATGATCTGGTATGCCCCCGAAAGCGCCAACCATCCGCGTGTCCAAACGCTTGCTAGGGCGACGCAGGACGCTGGCGGCGAAGTATTTATTACCAGCCCGGACATATTGTCGAAATTATCCGGCAAGGACAATCCAGGGGCAGTGATTGGCGTATATCGAGAGTTTCGGACGGTGCTTGCCGACATTGACCGGTCAAGCGCCCCGATCTGGATTGTTGCTGAAAAGCTGCGCGACCCCGGCAATCTGGGAACGATATTGCGCACTGGCGATGCTGTGGGCGCAGGCGGGCTGATCCTGATTGACGATTGCGCCGACCCGTTTTCTGTTGAGGCGGTGCGCGCCAGCATGGGGGCGCTGTTCACTCAGAAGGTGGCGACCGCAACATGGGCAGAGTTTATCGCTTGGTTGCGTGCGGGGCCGGGCCAGCTGGTCGGCACCAGTTTGCACAGCGAAACTGATTATCAAGCTCCGCGTTACGAAACCCCAACATTCCTGCTCGTCGGTAACGAATCGCAAGGTCTACCCCCCGCTTATGAAAACGATTGCGACATGCTTGTTAAAATACCGATGCTGGGCAAGGCGGACAGTTTGAACGCTGCCGTTGCAACGTCCGTCATGGCCTATGAAGTCTTGAACCAACATAGAGCAGCATCGCTTCATGGTGCATGGCACAAAAGCAGGGGCTAAGCCGCACGATCCACACCGTATTTTCGCATTTTCTCGATCAATGTCGTGCGCTTAAGCGTCAACAGCCGCGCAGCCTCTGAAATGACACCGTCAGCCATATCAAGCGCCATCTGTATGCGTTTTAATTCCATCGTTTCGATGATTTGCTTCAGATCAATCGGCAAGGCGATAGCAACCGTATCAGAAGTGCCCGCGACGACTTCGCACGCGGGTTCCGCCGCGCTTCGTTCAATCACATTAGGCGCACCCCCAATCCCCAGAATTTGTCGCACTTTTTCCCGCCCAAGCGGTTCGCTGCGGTGCAATATCATCGCGCGCGCAAGGGCGTTGCGAAGTTCCCTGACATTTCCCGGCCAAACATGATCGCAGAGCGCGATCATTCCCTGAGGGTCAAACGTCACGCGGTCACTCGCCGGGACATCATCCTGAAAATGTGCGATGAGCAATGGCAGATCATCCAGACGGTTGGCCAGCGGCGGCACAGAGATCGGCAGCACACCCAACCGGTAGAATAAATCTTCTCGAAATTGTTTTTCACAAATGGCATTTTCTAGGTTCTGGTGCGTCGCCGAAATTATTCTCACGTCGATCGGAATGGGACTATTGCCACCGATACGGCTGATGACACCTTCTTCGAGCACACGCAGTAATTTGACTTGCATATCGAACCGCATGTCACCGATTTCATCAAGAAACAGGGTGCCGCCATCGGCTTCTTCAAAACGACCGATCCGCCGCGCATTCGCGCCGGTGAATGATCCACGTTCATGCCCGAACAATTCAGATTCGATCAATTCTGTTGGAATAGCGCCACAGTTGATTGCCACAAACGGCTGCCTGGATCGACCGCTTTGGTTGTGAATTGCGCGGGCCACCAATTCCTTGCCAGACCCCGAAGGGCCTGAAATCATGACAGAGGCTGACGAGTTGGCAATGCGGTCGATCATCGTCTTCAACATTCTGATCGGCATGCTGCGCCCGATAATCGGACGATCGATCACTTTACTTGGCTTTCTTTCCCTGATCGCAACAACTGCCATGCTGGCCCCCTGTTTTTCGTCAGCATTTCTGAACTGACGCCCCATGATCGGAGGGCGTGGTTAACAGGCGTTAAAGAAATTCTCTGTTTGCCTGCCGCGCGAATAGGGTTGCATCCACATTGGATGGAGTGGAGATCAAACCGTCAGATATTGGCAGGAAAACAATAAAATCCCGCCGAAATGGTCCAGAATTTGCTTAAGAATTTCAGGTGATTCCTAATTATTTTGATCGCGTACCACGTGATCGAACGATGGCCGTCAACCCAACTGACGCGCGTGCCACCGCAAATGATCCGCCATGAAGGTCGATATGAAATGGTAACTATGGTCATATCCGGGTTGCATGCGCAGGGTCAGAGGCTGTCCAGCAGCATGACAAGCGGCCTCGAACAATTCCGGCTTTAACTGATCTGATAGAAATTGATCTGCTTCACCCTGATCAATCAGAATATCGGGCAAACGCGCTCCGCTCTCGATCAGCATGCATGCATCATGTTCAGCCCAGACGGCCTGATCCACGCCCAGATATCCTGACAATGCCTTTTGCCCCCACGGGCAATTGACCGGCGATACGATCGGGGCAAAAGCAGAAGTGGCGCGAAATCGGTCCGTATTTCGAAAGCTGATGGTCAAAGCGCCGTGCCCGCCCATTGAATGGCCCATGAACCCTTGTCGCGTCATATCGACCGGAAAATGCGCGACGATGAGGCCGGGCAATTCATTCTCGACATAATCGCGCATCTGGTAATGCTGTGCGAACGGCGCTTGGGTCGCGTTGACATAGAAGCCCGCGCCAAGACCGAAATCATAGGCCCCGTCCGGGTCATCTGGCACGCCGTCCCCGCGCGGGCTGGTATCGGGTGCAACGAAGATCAAGCCCAGTTCTGCGCAAATCGCCCGATACTCACCTTTGTCCGTTACATTGGCGTGGGTGCAGGTGAGGCCTGACAGATACCAGACAACGGGCAATCTGGCCCCGGTAGCATGCGGCGGCACAAAAACGGAAAAGGCCATGTCCGTTCCTGTTGCCGCCGAGCGATGCCTATAAACGCCCTGCACACCCCCATGTGACAAGTTTTTCGAAACGGTTTCCATGTTCACTTCTGGTCAAACCATCCGGTGCAAAGCACAGAGTTTGTTGCCAGACGGATCACGCAAATATGCCAGATACAGCTTGCCGGTTGTGCCTTCCCGTACGCCCGGCGAATCTTCGCAAGTTGTGCCACCATTGGCGAGGCCAGCGGCATGCCAGGCGTCAGCCTCCTCTGGTGTTTTTGCAGCAAAGCCGACTGTGCCACCATTGGCGCAGGTGGCCGGATTGCCGTCGATGGGTTTGGAAATCGAAAAGATACCCGACCGGTTCATATAAAAGACGCGGCCTTTGGGATCGATGAACCCTGCATCATAACCAAGTGCTGCTAATGTCGCATCATAGAATTTCTTAGATGCCTCAACATCGTTGGCACCGACCATGATATGGCTGAACATCTTATTCTCCTTGTTGTGAATTTAGAAAACCACCCCGCTGCGGATGCTTTCCACCGCATGCATGAAGTCTAAGCTTTTGTTGATCTCCACATGGCTGAGGACTTTGGTGATCATCAGGTCACTGCCAGTCAATCTAGATTAAGTAAAGCCGGATCCCCTCCCTTTGCTGCGATGTTTATCGACACCGCCCGC
>JANNWX010000085.1:0-4018 GCA_031409315.1 Sphingomonadales bacterium
CCAATTGGGGTCGCAATTAGCGGCAGTTTTCCGTAAAGGCAAATAGAATATAAAGAATTCTTTATATCTCTCTATTCACCTTTGGGTGAGACGATACCTAGTGAGAACGCTGAAATGATTAATACCAACCCACCGGGCAAACTATGACATCACCAGAATAGCCTTCGATGGAAACAAGCTTTCGCAATGTCGTTCGTGCAAAAAGAAATCTTCGACGGGTTTCAAACGCGAAAATATCGACCGGGTATGGAAAAAGACTACGAAAATCACCACACTCGGCAATTGCCATTTGTGTGCCGTTGCTGATTTCTACCCACGTTATGGGGCGGTGCTTTTCCAGTATCAACCGCATCCCTGCAAGGGCTTTGGGTTCGAACCCCTGAATATCGAGCTTGATCGCGTTGATTGTTGCTGCGGGGCCAATCAACGAGGGCAAAATATCGTCGCCGCGTTCGATTGGTAATTCCCCCACAGGCTTGAGCTTCTGATCATATTGTTCCGCAGCGAGGAATGTGCCGAGGCCATCATTGCCGTTGTCGACTGCATAGAAGAGGATCAAATCCTTGGTGTCGCCCAACCCGCAATTGACCGGGACGATATCGCAAGCGGGGTTGAGAGCGATATTCGTCGTCAATTGACCGAAAACCGTTTTACTCGGTTCAAAGCAAATGACGCGGTCAAAAAATCCTGCAAACGCTATAGCATGGGTGCCGACGTTCGCACCAACATCGATCAGGAGCTTGCGTCTATCCTGAGCAAAAATCGCACAAAATGCGAGTATATATTCTTCTTCATACCCTCCAAGCAGGTAATTCTGGCGGTCAACGGTCGAACGGAGATCGCCCAGAAACCAACCGGCTTTGTTCAGCACCAAAAAGCTGCCGTTGGCAGGGCTGCCTGCGATAAGGCGGGTCAAGCGCCCCCAGCCAGTGAGCAATCTTCCAAATCGTAAACTGCGTGCAAACCGCGCGCGCAGCGACGGGTGCTGTTCAACGCGCGGATGGCTCAGTCCATCGGCCCCCGGCGTCATTGATCCAGAAAACTCCGCATTTTCCTTGACCGCGACGGATGCTTCAATTTCCTTAGCGCTTTGGCCTCGATCTGGCGGATACGTTCGCGCGTGACGCTGAACTGCTGGCCTACTTCTTCTAGCGTATGATCGGTGTTCATGCCGATGCCAAACCGCATCCGGAGCACCCGTTCTTCGCGCGGCGTGAGGCTTGCCAGCACGCGGGTGACGGTTTCTTTCAGGTTGGCCTGGATAGCGGCATCGACCGGGATGATCGCATTCGGGTCCTGAATGAAGTCGCCAAGATGGCTGTCTTCCTCGTCGCCAATCGGGGTTTCAAGGCTGATCGGTTCCTTGGCGATTTTCATCACCTTACGGACCTTTTCGAGCGGCATCGACAGGCGTTCGGCCATTTCTTCTGGTGTCGGCTCACGCCCGCTTTCGTGCAGGAACTGGCGGCTAGTGCGGACCAGTTTGTTGATCGTTTCGATCATGTGCACCGGGATACGGATCGTGCGCGCTTGATCTGCGATGCTCCGGGTGATGGCTTGCCGGATCCACCACGTTGCATAAGTCGAAAATTTATAGCCGCGGCGGTATTCAAATTTGTCGACCGCCTTCATCAGGCCGATATTGCCTTCCTGGATCAGATCGAGAAATTGCAGGCCGCGATTGGTATATTTTTTGGCGATGGAGATGACGAGCCGCAGATTGGCCTCGACCATTTCTTTCTTGGCGATCCGTGCTTCACGTTCGGCCTTTTGCACCATGTTGACGATGCGGCGAAATTCCCCCAGCGACATGCCGGTCGCCTGCGCAATTTCGGCGATTTCGGCGCGGATACGCTCAACAGCGTCGATTTCCTGTTCGGCAAAGGCCGCCCATTTCTTATCGGTGCCACGGGCGTTTTCCAGCCAGGTTTCATCCAGCTCATGCCCCATATAACTATCAAGAAAGGCTTTGCGGGGAACTTTATGACGTTCGGCAAGACGCAGCATCTGGCCACCAAGCGCGGTCAAACGTCGGTTGTAGCTGTAAAGCTGGTCAACCAGATATTCGATCTTCGCACCGTGAAACTGAACGCTTTCAACCTGCGCTGTCAGTTCTTCGCGCAATTTATGATATTTCTTTTCGTCTGAAGCGCCGAAATCATCGCCAATCCCCATCGCGTCCATCCGCGCGGTCTGGATTTTTGAAAACTTCTTGTAGAGCGAGGTAATGGTCGCAAATTTTTCCAAAGCCGCCGGTTTTAGCGTTTCTTCCATCTGCGCAAGCGACAGCGTATTATCTTCTTCCTCTTCCTCAACCGGGCGTTTGGTACGCCGTTCGGTCATCGAATCCTCTTCATCTTCGGGATCGGCAGGTGCCTCCTCGACATCTTCCTCTTCCTTGTAGGACGGGCCGGCGGTCTTTTCGGAAATCTCACCATCGCCGGCTTCTTCGCCGTCTTCAGTGAGCGATTCAGGGGCGGGCTCTTTTGACAGCATCGCATCCAGATCGAGGATTTCGCGCAGCTGCATCGTGCCTTCGTTGAGCGCATTCGACCAATCAATGATGGCGTTAAAGGTGATCGGGCTTTCGCACAGGCCAAGGATCATCGTGTCGCGGCCAGCCTCTATCCGCTTGGCAATGGCGATTTCGCCTTCGCGACTGAGCAGTTCGACAGCACCCATTTCACGCAAATACATGCGCACTGGATCATCGGTGCGGTCGATGATTTCTTTCTTCTTTTCAATTGGCGCAGACAGGCCGGTCGCGTCGGTTTGGTCGACCGCTTCGATTTCGTCTTCCTGTTCGGCTTCGTCATCGTCGTCTGCGGCTTCGTCATTCTCGACGATATTGACGCCCATATCGTTGATCGCCGACATGACGTCTTCGATCTGTTCAGATGACATCTGGTCCTGCGGAAGGGCCTCATTCAATTCGTCGTAGGTGATATAGCCACGCTTTTTCGCGCGGGCGACCAGCTTTTTGATCGCCGCCTCGTTCAGGTCGATCAGCGGCGCATCGCCACCATCTTGCATGTCATTTGCTTCGGCTGTGTCTGTTTTGGCCATGTGACCCCTATCACCTTTTTTTCATTCGCCGTCGTCGCCCTGGATGAGCGCCGCTAGCTTTTTGTCTGCATCTTGCCGCGCATTGACGAGGCGCGTTTGTTCAGCAAACCCTGTTTCATCCCAATTCTCGGTGAGCCGGGCCGTTGCAGCAGCAAGTGCGGCGTCCAATTCCGGACGCGCCGCCAGCGCCTCAATTGCCATGCCCAAATCCCTCCGCGCAAGCTCTGGCTCCGCCTGACGCCGTAGGAAGGAAAAGGCAAGCCCATTCGCGTTCCCAAGATCTCTAACAAGTGCCCCCAAACCCGCCGTTTCACATATGGGGATCAGCGCGCTGGAATCAAGCTCCGTATTGTCATAAGCCGCATCAAGCAGGGTCATGCGGAGCTGATCAAGCTGCTTGTCTGCGATCAATAGGCCTGCGAGCGCCTCACCGCACGCCAAGATCATCGTGGGGTGATGGATCAGGCCAGCCAGAATGGCTCGGGCGAACATCGGTTCGATACCGGTGCCGCCAATTGACCGTGCCTGGCCTGAGGGAGGTCGTTCAAACGCGGGGGTGAATCGGCCTTTTCCCGGCACGAAAGCGCGCCTTTGCGGCTGGCTCAGGAACGCTGCATCAAACCGTGATCTGAACTCTTGCTGATACTGGTTGCGCACATCGGGATCAGCGATTGATTGGGCATGTTCGGTCAGGCGGCGTTTGAGGCCTGCCCGTGCTTCGGGCGTGGACAGCGGCTCTGCGTCGCGTTCATGCCGCCACAGCCGATCCACGAGCGTTTCGGGAATAGTAAGGAGTGCTTCCATCGCTCCTCGTCCACCGGCCTTGACAACATCATCAGGGTCTTGGCCATTTGGCAGCGTCAAAAAATTGAGTGACCTTGACGGGGCTAGCGCGGGGAGTGCCCGGCCAATGGCACGGACAGCAGCCTTTTGGCCCGCACCGTCACCGTCG
>JANNWX010000086.1:0-10807 GCA_031409315.1 Sphingomonadales bacterium
TGCTCGGTTGTCAGCAACCGCAATCAGACCTTGATGATGAAATGCTGTTCATCATCATCCATCAGACCAAGGAATTGTGGCTGAAGCAGATGATCCGCGAGTTGAAACTGGCGCGGTCGCAGATCAGGGCCGGGGGGCTTGTTCCGGCCTATAAGGCGCTGGCAAGGGTTAGCCGGATACAGGCGGTGATGACACTGAGTTGGGATGTGCTGTCGACAATGACGCCGTCTGATTATACGCGGTTCCGCCATGTTTTGGGCCCGAGTTCGGGTTTCCAGTCCGATCAGTTCCGCACTGTTGAATATCTGTTGGGGCTAAAGGATGCGGCGTTTTTGAAATTTCAGGAAGACCGTCCGGCGGCCCAAGCCGCGATGCGCGACGCATTGGATACGCCCAGCCTATGGGATGAGGCGATTGCCGCACTCGCGCGCGCCGGATTTTCCATTCCCCCACACCTGCTTGACCGCGATTGGACAAAGCCACATCTGCCAGACCCGGCGGTGGAGGCGGCATTCCTGAGCGTTTATCAGCAACCAGAAACTTATTGGGATCTATATCAATTGGCCGAAAAACTGGTCGATCTTGACGATGCGATGGCGACGTGGCGGCACAAACATGTGATCACTGTTGAACGGGTGATTGGCGGCAAACGCGGCACGGGCGGCACCGCCGGGGTTTCCTATTTGCAATCTACCGTGCCCAAGCGCGCATTTCCAGAATTGTGGTCACTGCGCACCGCATTGTAGGCCGTCAGTCCGAGCGACCTGACCCTAGCCGGTTTTGCGGACGAAGACCGTGCCGGCGGAATAACCAGCGCCGAATGAACAGATAACGCCGGTATCGCCTGCGACTAGATCATCCTTATGCTTGTGAAATGCGATGATCGATCCGGCCGATGATGTGTTGGCATAGGTATCAAGCACGGTCGGGCTTTCATCCGGACTCGCCTCATGCCCCAGGACGCGCGATGCGATCATGCGGTTCATGCCCATATTCGCTTGATGTAACCACATCCGGCGGAGTTGCGCCGATGACAGGCCCAACCGGTCAAGCTGATCGATGATCATCTGTGCGACCATCGGCACCACTTCTTTGAAGACTTTGCGGCCTTCCTGAACGAATAATTTGTCGGTAGAATCCCGGGTTGCGGGTGCTGCCCGGTTCAAGAAACCGAAATTGTTGCGGATATTATTGGAAAATTGCGTCTTCAATTTGGTGCCAAGAATATCCCAATGACCAAGTGGTGCCACCCTCTTTTCCTCAACCAGGATCGCGGTTGCGACGTCGCCAAAAATGAAATGGCTATCGCGGTCACGCCAGTTCAAATGGCCCGAGCAGACTTCCGGGCTTATCACCAGCACCGAACGTGCGTTGCCCGCACGGATATAATCCGCAGCCGTCTGGATACCAAAGGTCGCCGATGAACAGGCGACATTCATGTCAAACCCGAAACCATCGTTCATCCCCAAAGCATCCTGAATTTCAACCGCGATTGCCGGGTAAGCGCGTTGCAGGTTGGAACAGGCGACAATCACCGCGTCGACATCTTCTGCCTTGCGGCCAGCCTGCGCCAAGGCATCGCGCGCGGCGGCAACCCCCATTTCTGCCAGCACCGAAATCTGATCATTTGGCCGTTCGGCAAGGCGTGGGCACATGATGTCGGGATTAAGGATCGGTGCTTTTGACAGTACGAAGCGCGATTTGATCCCGCTCGCTTTTTCGATGAATTCAACCGATGAGGGCTGCAACGCCGTAACTTCGCCAGCATCAATCGCCGCCGCATTGTGCGCGTTGAACCGGGCTACATAGGTGTTGAAGCTTGTCACAAGTTCTGCATTCGAAATGCTGTCGGCGGGGGTGAAAAGCCCGGTCGCCGAAATGACCGGTATGAATTCGTCTGCCATCATCCTGCCTTTTGTTCATTCTATCTGCTGGTGGAGACCCTAACCAAGGCAAGGGGTTGGTGCAACGGGTGCAACTTTGTATGTGGTAGCCAGATATTGAAAGGATTGGGCTTTGCGACAGATCAGAACATCATCAATGGCAGCAACGCGGGCTGGAATTGGATTTGGCAGCGCGTTGGCGATTGCCATTTCATGGAGCTTGCACAAATCAATCCTCTGGGCGGTGCTTCACGGATTCTTCTCGTGGTTTTACGTTATCTATTTTGCTCTAACCAGGTGACGCCGATTTCGTGCGATCCTGCTGATCAAGTCGTGTAGGATCGCCCAAGAGGCATCCCGCCTTTAGAGGAATGGCACGATGGCCAAATCGCAGAAAAAATCAAATCGCGAAACGCGCAAGCCCAAGGCCGAAAAGGCACCAAAGCAAAATGCATCCAACCCATCGACCAAACAGGCCAATATGGGGCTGGTGACCTTGAAAAGCTGACTTGCGTTTGACTGCGCGCATCGCCACGATCTGCTCATGCCAAACGTCGATATTTTGAAATCATATGTCCGCACGATTGCGGACTATCCCAAGCCCGGCATCCAGTTTCGTGATATCACGCCGCTCATTCAAAATGCGCGCGGATTTGCGCTTGCAGTAGATGGTCTGCGTGCGGCGGTTGAACGCCACAATGTGACGCTGATCGCCGGGATCGAGGCGCGCGGTTTCATCTTTGGAGCCGCCGTGGCGCAGGCAATGGGGCTCGGCTTCCTTGCGATCCGGAAGAAAGACAAATTGCCCGGCCAGACCATTGGCATCAACTATGCGCTGGAATATGGGCAGGACAGGATTGAAATTCACGCTGGGGCGATCGGGTCGGGTGACCGTATCGCTCTGATCGACGATCTGATCGCGAGCGGTGGGACCGCACTTGCCGCCACCCAGTTGCTGCGATCAACCGGTGCGCAGGTGCCCGTCGCCGCCTTTCTGGTTGATTTGCCCGATCTGGGCGGGGCCAAGGCGCTGGGTGAACAGGGACTGGTGGTTGAAAGTCTTCTCAGCTTCGAGGGGCATTGAAGAAGGTGACGGTGATGGCAAATAGCGACGAAGATTATGTTTATGACGACGCCAGCGGCGAATGGATCAGCGCCGCCGACGCGCGCGACAAGGCAGGGGAAACCGGCGTTGAGGTCCGCGATGCGGTTGGCAATCTATTGGCGGACGGCGATCAGGTGACCCTGATCAAGGACTTGACCGTTAAAGGCGCTGGCCAGACGCTGAAGCGCGGAACGCTCATCAAGTCGATCCGGCTGACTGGCGATGCACAAGAAATTGATTGCCGTTATGACGGGATCAAGGGATTGGTTTTACGGGCGGAGTTCGTCCGCAAACGGTGAGGAAGAAGGGGGCAGGAACATGCGTATCTGGCGTATCGTGTTCGCATGGTGTCTCATGTTGACGGCGGCGGGGTCGTCCGCACCCGCCTTTGCCGACAAGGCAGAAAATCCTGACGCCCGCACGATCATCGAACGGGCTTACGTGGCTGCGGGCGGCGATGCTTATCGTTACCCGAAATCGATCTACCTGATCGGTTCCTACCTCGACTTCAAAGATCGGTTAGAACCCATTGTTTACACGCCGTATGAATTGTTCCGCATTCAGCCGCGTGATCATCCAAATGGGCATTTGGCCGACGGCAAAATCAGGGTCAGCGCCTATCTGGACGGCAAGGCCGCACTGCAAATGGCGTTCGACGGGGCCAATACTTATGACCGCAGCGGTCCGACCGGGCAAGGTGCCGACGCGCCCTTCTGGCGGTTGACGATGGGGTTCGGCATGATCCGTTTTGCCCTTGATCCAGGATATGTGGTCGCACGCGTGCCCGATGATCTGGTCGATGGGGCACCAAGCTATACAGTCCAAGTGACCGATCCCGGCGGGCAAAGCGCGCTGTTTTCGATCCGGATCAAGGATGCGCATATCGTCAAGATCGTTTTTGCGACGCCGCGTGGATTGCACGAACGGGTTTTCTCTAATTTCTTCACCAAGCCCGGTGTCAAATGGGTGCAGCCGGGCCGGGTCCGTTCGATGATTAACGGGATCAAGGAAGCCGAATTTCTCTACACTGATTTTGTCATTGGCCGCGATCTCGCCGATGATCTGTTCGTGATCAAGGCGGGCCAGTTTCCGTCCGATAATAAGGCAAAATGATTATGACGCGGACTGTCTTTCGTGTCCTGCTCGCGGTTTTCTATCTGCTTGCGGGAATTGCGCATCTCCGCTCACCTGGCGGATTTCTGGCAATCACACCGGGCTGGGTGCCCTATCCGCAACAGGTTGTTGCCCTGACCGGTATCTGCGAAATTGCCGGTGCCATCGGGCTGATCACCAACCGGTTTCGCTACGCGGCTGGCATTGGTTTGGCGGCCTATGCGGTGTGTGTATATCCGGCCAACATCAACCACGCGTTCAACAATATCACGATGAGCGGCAAGGCGCTGAGTTGGTGGTATCACGGCCCGCGCCTTGCCTTCCAACCGGTCTTTGTCTGGTGGGCACTTTGGGTGGGCGGCGTTACCGACTGGCCGTTTCGTAAGAAGATGCCCGGCTGACATCGGGGCCTGAACATTATGTGGATGATGACATTTTGAGCGCAGTTGGATATTCCTTCATACAGTCTGACGGGACGATTGAATGGATGACAGCAGCTTCGTTGTAACAACCCCGGTCTGGAAGTGGCGGCCGGCCAAGCCACGTGCCGCATCTTGGTATTTCCTAACGGTTGACGCGCAGACAGCGACCGAAATTCGCTATGCTGCGCTGGGGCGGGTCGGCGGGTTTGGTTCGGTGAAAGTAACCGCGACCATTGGCCAGACGACATGGCGCACATCTTTGTTCTCACACCGTGCATCGCGCGGGTTTCTGTTACCGTTGAAAGCAGAAGTGCGTAAGCTGGAACGATTCAGCGCGGGTGATGAAGTGACCGTTCGGTTGGATGTTTAGGATCACGGAAAGAATGACGGTCCAATCAGATGTCATCCCGCTCTAAACCCTCAAGCTTGCATAAGATCACTGATTTGCCCTTACTCCGCCGCGATCCCCGCTTGTTCAAACATATCCGCCTCTGGCACGTCCACCACCACAGCGCCGGCATCGTTGGCGGCCTTGGCACCGCCGCGGCGGTCGAATGAATCCCAGACTTCGTTCCAATTGCCGCGGGTTGCCGCCTTGCTATATTCGGTTGCGCGGGTTTCAAAGAAATTGGCATGTTCAACACCGTTCAACAGCGGGGCGAGCCACGGCAGCGGATGTTCGTCGATCATGAACATTGGTTTGAAACCAAGCTGGTCCAACCGCCAATCGGCGATGAAACGAATATATTTCTTGATTTCCTTGGGCGTCATGCCCGCAACGGGCCCATCGGCGAAGGCGAGGTCGATGAACGCATCTTCCAGCCGCACCGTCGTTTGGCAGCAATCGAGAATATCGTCCTTTACCGCCTTGGTCAGGCAGCCGCGTTCTTTGGTGAAGGCGTGGAACAGCCGGGTGATGCCTTCGCAGTGGAGGCTTTCATCGCGGACCGACCAGCTGACGATCTGGCCCATGCCCTTCATCTTGTTAAAGCGCGGGAAATTCATCAGCATCGCAAAACTGGCGAACAATTGCAGCCCTTCGGTAAAACCACCGAACATGGCGAGTGTGCGGGCAATATCCTGATCACTTTCCACGCCGAACGTGTTCAAATAGTCATGCTTATTCTTCATTTCCTCATATTGGAGGAACATCCCGTATTCGCTTTCGGGCATACCGATCGTGTCGAGAAGGTGCGAATAAGCTGCGATGTGCACGGTTTCCATGTTGGAGAAGGCGGCGAGCATCATCTTGATCTCAACCGGCTTGAAAATGCGGCCATAATGTTCGTGGTAGCAATTCTGCACTTCGATATCGGCTTGGGTGAAGAAGCGGAAAATCTGCGTCAACAAATTGCGTTCATGATCGGTCAGCTTTTGCGCCCAATCGCGGCAATCCTCGCCCAACGGCACTTCCTCTGGCATCCAGTGGATTTGCTGCTGGCGTTTCCAGAAATCATAGGCCCAAGGATATTCAAAGGGCTTATACTGGGTACGGACTTCGGTAAGGGACATGTGCTTCGTTCCTTGGTTCAAACTATGTTCCCTCCCCCTTGGCGGGGAGGGTGTGAGACTAAGCGCGCCTCTTTGGTGAGCTTAGTCGCAGCGGGAGAGGGTTATTCGCGTCACTGACACGCCAGACACTCATCATAATCCTTCACCTCAACTTCAATCTGCTTGAGGTCAATGGTGTTATCCGCCTCGACGCCGCCGGCAAAGCCTGCGCGCTGGATCGATTTGGAGCGGAGATAGTAAAGCGATTTCACGCCCAGTTCCCACGCGCGGAAATGGAGCATGAGGAGATCCCATTTCTCCACATCAGCCGGTATGAACAGATTGAGCGATGTCGCCTGATCGATATAGGGCGTGCGGTCTGCCGCGAGTTCAATGAGCCAGCGTTGGTCGATTTCAAAGCTGGTTTTGAACGTGTCCTTTTCCTCCGCGCTGAGGAAGTCTAGATGCTGGACACTGCCACCCTGTTCAAGGATCGAATTCCAGATCGTGTCGCTATTCTTGGATTTTTCGGACAACAGGCTTTCAAGATGCGGGTTGCGGATCGAGAAGGAACCGGACAGCGTCTTGTGCGTATAGATGTTGGCAGGGATCGGTTCGATACAGGCGCTGGTGCCGCCGCAGATGATGCTGATGCTGGCGGTTGGCGCAATCGCCGTCTTGCAGCTGAACCGTTCCATCACGCCGCGTTCTTCGGCGTCGGGGCAGGCACCGCGTTCTGTGGCGAGCAGCATTGATGCTTCGTTCACGCCCTGCGCCAGATGTTTGAAAATCTTGAGGTTCCACGACTTTGCCATCGCGCCTTCAAACGGCAGTCCGCGCGCTTGCAGAAACGAATGGAAACCCATCACGCCAAGTCCGACCGATCGTTCGCGCATCGCACTATATTTGGCGCGGGCCATTTCTTCGGGCGCGCGGTCGATATAGTCGGTCAGGACATTGTCGAGGAAGCGCATCACATCTTCGATGAACCTTTTGTCATCCTTCCACTCTTCCCATGTTTCAAGGTTGAGCGAGGACAGGCAGCAGACCGCTGTCCGGTCATTGCCAAGATGGTCGCGGCCGGTGGGAAGCGTGATTTCGCTGCACAGGTTTGACGTGGAGACTTTGAAGCCAAGTTCGCGGTGGTGGCGCGGCATCGCGCGGTTCACCGTGTCGCCAAAGACGATATAGGGTTCGCCGGTGGCAAGGCGGGTTTCGACCAGTTTCTGGAACAGGCTGCGCGCATCAACCGTGGCCCGGACGCTGCCGTCCTTCGGGCTGGTCAGGTTCCATTCGGTGCCCGAACGCACCGCTTCCATGAACGCATCGGTAATGAGGACGCCGTGGTGGAGGTTCAAAGCCTTACGGTTGAAATCACCCGACGGTTTGCGGATTTCGAGAAATTCCTCGATTTCGGGGTGGTTGATATCGAGATAGACCGCCGCTGATCCACGCCGCAACGAACCCTGCGAAATGGCGAGCGTCAAACTGTCCATCACCCGCACGAACGGGATGATGCCGCTGGTCTTGCCGTTCAGGCCGACGGGTTCGCCAATGCCGCGCACGCTGCCCCAATAGGTGCCGATGCCACCGCCGCGTGAGGCAAGCCAGACATTTTCGTTCCACGTGTTGACGATGCCTTCAAGGCTGTCATCAACCGAATTCAGATAGCAGGAAATCGGCAGCCCGCGCCCGGTGCCGCCGTTCGACAGGACAGGCGTGGCGGGCATGAACCACAATTGGGAGATATAATCATAGATGCGCTGGGCATGGTCCGCATCATCGGCGTAGGCGGAAGCAACGCGCACGAACAAGTCCTGATAGCTTTCGCCGGGCAGCAGATAGCGGTCTTTCAGCGTTTCCTTGCCGAAATCGGTGAGCAAAGCATCGCGCGCGCGGTCAATCGTCAACGGAAAAGGCACCGCCACGTTGGACGAGCCTTCGCCATTGGCCGAAACCTTGGTCGGTGCTTCTGCTACTGTTGCCGCCACGTCGCCATCATCCACCAACCCCGCGCCCGTATCTCGAAAATCCATCCGTCATCCCCGTTAAATTCTGCGCCCATATGTTCGGGCATGTTCTCTTTGTGTTCGACTCGGAGCGCAAGACTCCATCCTAGCATTTTTTGCCCTGTTGGGGTGAATCATTTCAACGACTCGCGAACACTCTCCAGACACAGACCAAGGAACGGCGCGAATCGCGCCTTTTGCTTTAGTATACTATCTATTGGGTTGTCCCCCCGGCTCAGCCACCACACATAGTGCCTTATCTGGAAATTCGCGCAAGAGGGTAAATGACAGTTTAACGACTCCACTCGTCGCATTCCAGACTCGGTTCATAGCACAAATTTCATGCTGCAACGCAGCGACGCGCGGGCTTCTGCGGCATTTGTAAATGGCAAGAGCCGTAGCGCGTTTTTGATAAATTTATTTTGTGCTGCCTTGATGCAACGCGCACAAGGATTAAGGCTGTTATTTGACAGCTTGGAACTAGGGGCCAGACATGACCATCATCCGTGAAGCCGACATTATCGACAGCGTTGCAGATGCGTTGCAGTTCATCTCCTACTACCACCCGATGGATTATATCCGCGCGCTGGGCGTCGCTTATGAGGCGGAGCAAGGGCCGGCGGCCAAGGATGCGATTGCGCAGATCCTGACCAACAGCCGGATGTGTGCGGAGGGGCATCGGCCAATCTGTCAGGATACCGGCATCGTCACAGTGTTCATCAAATGGGGGCAGGGGTGCGCGCTCGATTCGCACCGCAGCTTGCAAGAGGTGGTCGATGAAGGGGTGCGGCGCGCCTATCTTCACCCCGAGAATAAGCTGCGTGCGTCGATCGTTGCCGATCCCGCCTTCACCCGCGCCAATACCCGCGACAATACGCCGTGCGTGCTGAATGTGGAAATGGTTCTGGGCCACTATGTCGATTTTCAGGTTGCGGCCAAGGGCGGCGGCAGCGAGAATAAGTCGAAGTTCAAGATGCTCAACCCGTCGGATTCTATTGTCGATTGGGTGCTCGAAATGTTGCCGCAAATGGGCGCTGGCTGGTGCCCGCCCGGCATGCTGGGCATCGGCATCGGCGGGACGGCGGAAAAGGCGATGACGCTGGCCAAGGAATCGCTGATGGGCGATATTGATATGGCGCAATTGAAAGCGCGCGGGGCCAAGACTGACGTCGAACGCTTGCGCATCGAGATTTTTGATAAGGTCAATGCGCTGGGCATCGGCGCGCAGGGGCTGGGCGGGCTTTCGACCATCCTTGACGTGAAGATCATGGATTATCCGACCCACGCTGCGTCAAAGCCGGTGGCGATGATCCCCAATTGCGCCGCCACCCGCCACGCCCATTTCCATCTTGATGGCAGCGGCCCAGCCTATCTGGAGCCGCCCAAACTGTCCGATTGGCCCGATGTCAATTGGACGCCCGACAAAGCGGCGATCCATGTCGATCTCGACAGCCTGACGCCCGATGTGGTCGCCAGCTGGAAACCGGGCGACCGCTTGCTCCTCAATGGCAAGATGCTGACCGGGCGGGATGCGGCGCACAAACGCATTCAGGATATGCTGGCAGCCCAAAAAGCAGGTGGGGGCGAAGAATTGCCGGTCAGTTTCAAAGGACGGGTGATCTATTATGTCGGGCCGGTTGATCCGGTGGCGGGCGAGGTGGTTGGCCCGGCTGGCCCGACGACCGCGACCCGGATGGACAAGTTCATGGATATGATGCTGGATCAGGGCCTTCTCGCCTGCGTCGGCAAGGCCGAACGCGGACCCGCCGCCACGCAGAGTATAGCCAACCACAAATCGGCTTACCTGATGGCCGTTGGCGGCGCCGCCTACCTCGTCGCCCGCGCGATCAAGGCATCAAGGGTGGTCGGCTTTGCTGACCTTGGTATGGAGGCGATCTACGAATTTACCGTGCAGGATATGCCGGTGACGGTGGCGGTGGATTCATCCGGCGAGAATGTTCATGTGAGCGCGCCGCTGGTGTGGAAGCGAAAGATTGCCGAGGAAGGGTTGCTGGAGGGGGTTTGAGGACGATAGCAATGTTGGGGGGTGCTGACAGGCGGGTTTTGAGGGGAAATCAGTAAAAGCAGACTCTCGGTGAGTTTAGCATCCGTGTTTCTGGAATTACCGATGCCAACTAAAGCGCCACTAAATCGGGTCGACCCATTTCCCTTGTGGAGCGCTTGGGGGAACTGGGCTCCCAAAATTATTTTGGAGATAAAGGTGAATATTG
Source organism: Sphingomonadales bacterium (assembly GCA_031409315.1). Lineage (GTDB taxonomy): Bacteria > Pseudomonadota > Alphaproteobacteria > Sphingomonadales > Sphingomonadaceae > Aquisediminimonas. The sequence goes on from JANNWX010000086.1 coordinate 10,255, forward strand.
ACCCGACAGGCGATAGCTTGTGGGCCGGTAGAAACGCCACCAGGCAGCTCTTTTGCCGCCTTCTCAATCATCCCTGTTCCCCAAACCATTGGCCTATTTTGCCACTCTGGTAGCCTCGTCACCATTTCAGCGGCCAGCTGAAAGTCCCATTCATTTTCCTTAGATCGTGCAATTATCCAGCTGTTCGGGGTTGGAAAGTCGATTCTGGGGAGTGGTTTGCTACCCCCTCCGTCGTAACGTCTGGGCTTAGTGCTCGCCCAATCTCCATAGAAAAACTTATAGTTCCCAAACCTCCGAAAAAGATTATTGTATATCAGACGTTCATCAATCAATTTGCTTTCTGCGAAGTCGTCAAATTCCGAAAACGAATTTGGAAAACTGGCACCTGAAACCACAAATCTCAATTCTGTTGAGATTTGCAGAAATGCGTCCATCAAATTTGATATCTTCATTTCTATGGCTTCTGACCTATCGCCATAGCCATAGTCCAAAATGATTAAACAATCCTGATTCACATTTTCGGAAACAATTGCTTGAATGATTTCAAAGTCAT
>JANNWX010000087.1:0-2781 GCA_031409315.1 Sphingomonadales bacterium
GGTTCCGGCGGCCCCGCATGGCCGTTTTCCCCATTGCCACTGCAAGGGAACATTTTGCAGTGAGGACACTATGACCAGCACCGGACAAGACACGCTTTCCACCCGATCCACTTTGTCGGTCGGCGGCCGGTCGGTGGATTATTATTCTTTGCCCAAGGCGGCGGCAAAGCTGGGGGATGTATCGCGCCTGCCGTTTTCGATGAAGGTGTTGCTCGAAAATCTGCTGCGTTTTGAAGACGGCGGTTTCACGGTTTCGGTCGCCGATATTCAGGCTTTGGTCGATTGGCAGAAAGACCCAAAATCAACCCGCGAAATTCAGTATCGCCCCGCGCGCGTCTTGCTCCAGGATTTTACCGGCGTTCCCTGCGTCGTTGATCTCGCGGCGATGCGCGATGCGATGACGAAGCTTGGCGGTGATCCGGGCAAGATCAACCCGCTGGTTCCGGTCCATCTGGTCATTGATCACTCGGTCATGGTCGATGAATTTGGCCATCCCAAGGCTGCTGAACAGAATGTCGAGATCGAATATCACCGCAACGGCGAACGCTATGATTTCCTCAAATGGGGCAGCAAGAGCCTCGACAATTTCAAGGCGGTCCCGCCGGGCACGGGCATCTGTCATCAGGTCAATCTCGAACATATTGCTCAGGCGGTGTGGACCAGCACCGCGCCCGACGGCGCGACCATCGCTTACCCCGATACCTGTGTTGGCACCGACAGCCATACGACGATGATCAACGGTCTGGGCGTGCTCGGCTGGGGCGTCGGCGGGATCGAGGCAGAGGCGGCGATGCTCGGTCAGCCGGTATCGATGCTGATCCCCGAAGTCGTCGGCTTCAAACTGACCGGCGCGATGGCCGAAGGGATTACCGCAACCGATCTGGTGTTGACGGCAACCCAGATGCTGCGCGCGAAGGGCGTGGTCGGCCGCTTTGTCGAATATTACGGCCCGGGGCTTGATAGCCTTAGCCTCGCTGACCGCGCGACGCTGGCCAATATGGCACCCGAATACGGGGCTACATGCGGCTTTTTCGGGATTGATGAAAAAACCCTCGATTATATGCGGCTAACCGGTCGCGCGGAGGCGCAGATTGCTCTGACAGAGGCTTATGCCAAGGAACAGGGCCTGTGGCGGTTCGCGGATTCTCCCGATCCGGTGTTCACCGATACACTCGAACTTGACATGGGGTCGGTCGTGCCCAGCCTCGCTGGGCCAAAACGCCCGCAGGACAAGGTTATCCTGACGCAGGTTGATGATGTGTTTAATCAGGATCTGATCGACACCTACAAACATGCCGGGGCACAGCGTGTCGCGGTCGAGGGTGCGGCGCATGATATCGGCGACGGCGACGTTGTGATCGCGGCGATCACCAGCTGCACCAATACGTCAACCCCAAGCGATTTGGTCGCCGCCGCTCTGGTCGCGCGCAAGGCCAATGCGTTCGGGCTTCGACCCAAGCCGTGGGTCAAAACCAGCCTCGCACCCGGATCACAGGTCGTCACCGATTATCTCGACCGCGCCGGGCTGACTGCGGATTTGGACGCAATCGGGTTCAACCTTGTCGGCTATGGCTGCACCACCTGCATTGGTAATTCCGGGCCGCTCGCCGAACCGATCAGCAAGGCGATTAACGGCAATGATATTGTCGCGGCCTCGGTCATTTCGGGCAACCGCAATTTCGAAGGCCGGGTGTCGCCCGATGTGCGCGCCAATTTCCTCGCGTCGCCGCCGTTGGTGGTCGCTTATGCCTTGAAAGGCACGGTGACAGAGGATTTCACAACCACGCCCATTGGTCAGGCGACCGACGGAACCGACGTTTATTTGAAGGACATCTGGCCAACCAATCAGGAAATTGCCGACACGATGGCCGCCAACATTGATCGGTCGATGTTCACCGCGCGCTATGCCCATGTATATCGGGGTGACGAACATTGGCAGGCGATTCAGGTCGAGGGGTCGGACACGTATCAGTGGCGGGCAGGCAGCACTTACGTCGCCAATCCGCCCTATTTCGACGGGATGAGCATGACGCCAGCCCCGGTCACCGACATTGTCGACGCCAGGCCGCTGGCGATCCTCGGCGATTCGATCACCACCGATCATATTTCGCCCGCCGGTAGCATCAAGGCGGACAGCCCAGCTGGAAAATTCCTTTTAGAGCATCAGGTGGCGAAGGCCGACTTCAACAGTTACGGCGCCAGGCGCGGCCACCACGATGTGATGATGCGCGGCACTTTCGCCAACATCCGGATCAAGAATGAAATGGTTCCCGGCATCGAAGGCGGCATGTCCTCCTACGGCGGCGAAGTCATGCCGATCTACGACGCGGCAATGCGCCACAAGGCCGACGGCACCGCGCTCGTCGTAATCGCTGGCAAGGAATATGGCACCGGATCCAGCCGCGATTGGGCGGCAAAGGGCACCAATTTATTGGGTGTCCGCGCGGTGATCGTCGAAAGTTTCGAGCGCATCCACCGCAGCAATCTTGTCGGCATGGGCGTGTTACCGTTGCAATTCAAGGACGGCGACACGCGCACGTCATTGGGCCTGACCGGCGACGACAGCTTCACGATTACGGGCGTTGCTGATTTGAAACCGCGCCAAGATGTGACGGTGAATGTAACCCGCAAAGACGGATCACAGTTCACCTTCAACACGCTGTGCCGCATCGACACCGCCAACGAGGTCGAATATTTCATGAACGGCGGGATTCTGCACTATGTGCTGAGGAAGCTAGCGGCTTGACCCCCCCCGACTAGCTTCGCTCGCTAGGATCAACA
>JANNWX010000088.1:0-4535 GCA_031409315.1 Sphingomonadales bacterium
TCCATTTTCTTCTGCCCGAATCGGGGCTTGTCATCACCGGCGAGTATTTCTTGCCAATCCGTTATGCCTTGATGGGCACTGGCCCGCTGGACGGCGTGCACCAAGCGATCAGCCACCCCCAAGCACTTGGCCAATGCAGAAAGTGGCTGCGCGCGCGTGGGATAGAGCCGGTCGTCTATCCCGATACAGCAGGGGCTGCGGCCCGTGCACGAGAGCTTGGTGATCCTAAGATTGCCGCCATCGCACCACCAGGGGCCGCTGCGATCTACGGGCTTGAAACGCTGGCAGATTCGTTGGAGGATTCGGACGATAATATGACGCGCTTCGTCATACTGGCGCGGTCAGCCGTGGATATTCCTTATGACGGCCCCAATATCGGCGCTGTGATGACGACCTTTATTTTCGAGGTGAAAAATATCCCCTCCGCGCTCTACAAAGCGATGGGCGGTTTTGCTACCAACGGCGTCAATATGACCAAGCTCGAAAGCTACCAGCGCGGGGCGAGTTTTGCGGCAACAACCTTTTTTGCCGATATCGAAGGCCATCCCGAAGACCCGGCCGTGGCGCGAGCGTTTGAGGAATTGAACTTCTATTCTCGGTCGCTCCGTCTGCTCGGAACCTATAAGCAGGGTCGCAAGCGGGGCTAATCCATGGCCCAATGGCGCAACAATGTATGTGCAATTGCAAAGGGTGGTGGTGCTTTGAAGCGGGCGTCAACGTCACCGGCCAATGCGGCACGCGCTTCATCACGCGTCACCCACATCGCATCTTCTAGTTCGTTGGTATCGAGCGTGATGACATCATCAAGCGCATCGGCGACGCAGGCGATCATCAATTGCGATCCGAATGGCCACGGCTGGCTGGTGACATAGCGGACCGCGCCGGTGGGGACGCCCGATTCCTCCATCAACTCTCGGCGCACGGCTTCCTCAATTGACTCGCCGGGTTCCAGAAATCCAGCCAATGCAGAATAATTTCCGGCAGGAAAACGCGATTGCCGCCCGACCAGCGCCTTGCCTTCAAATTCGGCGAGCATGATCACAACCGGATCGGTGCGCGGAAAATGTTCGGTATTGCATCCGCCGCACTTGCGGCCCCATCCGGCCCGGAACAGCGTCGTTTGCGCACCACAACGACCACAAAATTTGTGAGCATTGTGCCAATCAATCACCGAGCGTGCGGTTCCGTAGATTGCGGCGTCTTCCGCCGGGAGCAGCGACAAAGCCCGGAACATGGCTGGCGAACGCATGATATCGCCCCGACTTTCGGTCAGCGCCACAAAATGCGGGCGTCCGTCCATCAAGCCAAGCAGGATCAGTTCAGTATCTGTCGCAGCCTCTGCCATAGACTGCCACACAAGCCCGCCTTCTGACGCGATCATCGGATCGAGTCCCTCAAGCCCAAGCAGCCGACCGCGCCAGTCATTGAGGACCGCCATATAGCCCTCAGCATCACTGCGCAGCCGGTCCGCCCGGTCGAGCGGGGAGCCGGTAAAGCCCGGGCGGTGTTTGCTCACAGGCTGGCAAACACGCTTTTGCCAAATCCTGCCGTGAAGGTTTCTTGCCCCGGCGCCATCAACTGCACCCAGCCAGACGCGCGGATACCCCGGGTCGGATCAACCCAAGCGATGGTCGATGCAGCGCCACCCCAACCAAAGGCGCCAATGCCAGACCCCTGTGGGTCCGTGGCAATGGTTACACGACCTCCGGCACCAAAGCCCTGGCCCCTCACAAATCCGTCCATCACCGTGTCAGGATGGACGAGGTTTGACATGGCAAGACTGGCCGTTTCGGGCTTCATTACGCGGGTCTTGCCGATTGCGCCTTTGCCCATCAACATGGCGAGGAAACGATCATAATCGCGCATCGAGCTGACAATACCAGCGCCACCAAACGGGAACGGTGGCTTGTCGAGATAGACACTGTCATTTGCCGGATCGACAGGGAAAGTGCCAAAAGGTGTCGCGGCATAATTATCAGTGAAGCGGCCAATCTCGCTTTGTGGCACCTGCCAATATGTGCTGGTCATTCCCAGCGGATCGAACAAACGTTTCTGCACGAAGGCTTCAAATGTCATGCCCGACGCGACTTCGATGACGCGACCCATCAGATCAAGGCTGACCGAATAGCTCCATTTGGCGCCCGGATCGGCAATCAACGGCAATGTTGCCAGACGGTTGGCAAATTCGGTCAGACTGGGGGCCGTATTGGGCAATGGCAAGCCCGGCAGCGCCTTGCGCGAAATAGCACCCGGCGTAAGTCCCAGGCGGAGATATTCGGCCAGCAAAGGCCCCTTGGTGACAATCGAATAGCCTAGGCCCGCTGTATGGGTCAGTAGATTGCGGACCGTGATCGGTGCCTGTGATGGCCTGCTTTTCATGCTATTGTTGGGCTCAAGCAAGACCATCGGGTTCGCAAAGCCGGGGATGAAATCTGCGACATTCTGATCGAGCGACATTTTACCGTCTTCGATCAACATCATGGCCGCGATCCCTGTGATCGGCTTGGTCATCGAATAGCAACGCCACAAGCTGTCCGGGGTGATTGCGATCTTTGATTCCTTGCCAAGCGTGCCAGCCATCATGAAATCGGGCTTATCCGTGCCGCGTGCCATAGCTGCTCCGGCCGCTGGAATTTGTCCCTTGCGCACGGTTTCGTCCAAATAGGCTTGCACTTTTGCCCATGCGTTTGCACCGTTGCGTTTGGCCGATTTTGCATAAGCTGGCAGGGCGCCGTAGCTGGCCAGAGCCGCAGTTCCCGAAATGAAATGACGGCGATTAAGGTCAAGGCCCATGAGACAATCTCCATTTTTTGACCGCACCAGCGGCCTTTTCGAACAGGCTTGGTAGTCCGGCCTCGTCCAGCCGGTCAATGGCCCACCATTCGCCGTCCAATGCCGTAGCGGCATTTTTACCGATGCTTTGCATAACGATGTCCAGCGTCAACGTAAAATGCGTGAAGACATGGGTTATGCTACCGACCGACTGGAACATCCCGTCTACCGGATGTGAAGCCGGATCCCCATTCCACCCACAGGACGGCAAAGCGCGCATCCCACCGAGCAGGCCTTTTTCCGGGCGACGGACCAGCAGGACTTCGCCATTGCATTCAATCCACCACGCCGTGCCACTCCGGTGTGGCTTTGCCTTGCGAGCGGGTTTGACAGGGTAAAGTTCAGCCTCCGCTTGGCCTTTGCAATTGCCAGTGATCGGGCATGCCTGACAATTCGGATTTCGCGGTGTGCAAATAGTTGCACCTAGATCCATCATCGCTTGCGCAAAATCACCCGACCTCTTGTCAGGCGTCAGACATTGCGCAAGCCGTTTCAATTCTGGCTTTGCCTGGGGCATAGGTGTCACAACGGCATGGAGACGGGCGATCACCCGTTCAACATTGCCATCAACGACAGTTGCTCGATGACCAAATGCAATCGCTGTGATGGCAGCGGCGGTATAGGGTCCAACACCGGGCAGCGCCTTTAGCGCCTCCTCATCATCAGGAAAACCACCTCCATATTCGGCCACGATGGCTCTGGCGCAAGCCAACAAGTTGCGGGCCCGCGCATAATAGCCAAGGCCGGCCCACGCCGCCATGACATCGGCATCGGGCGCTGATGCAAGCGATGTAACGTCAGGCCAACGCTTAAGAAAGTGTTCAAAATAGGGTTTGACCGCCGCAACAGTTGTTTGTTGGAGCATGATTTCCGATAGCCAGATTGCATACGGGTCAGGCGGCGGCGATCCCGGCGGGCTGCGCCAAGGCAAAACGCGCGCATAGACGTCATAATGTGCCAAAATCTTGTTGGTAACTTCGCTGGGGAACTCGACGGCCATGATGTGTTCTGGCATGGGGATGACAATGGTGAAAGACAAGCGCGCTGACAAAGACAAGGACTCCGGGATCGGCAAGGCCCGGGGTGGCCGTGCGCGCAGTGTTTCTGAAATGCTGCCTGATGTAGGGCGCGCCGCATTCCGCAGGTTTGGCTTCGTCCAGTCGTCAATCGTCAGCCGCTGGAAAGAAATTGTCGGCGATCAATATGCGCATGTGTCTGCGCCAGAATCGATCCGTTTTCCGCAAGGCAAAAGGGCGGAAGGCACGCTAACACTGCTGGTTGCGCGTGCCCATGCGCCAATGATGCAGCATGTTGAACCCGTCATCATGGAACGCGTAAACCGGTTCTTTGGTTATGCCGCGGTTACACGGGTCATTCTGCGTCAGGGCGATATCGCCCGACCTGCGGCGGCAATGCCCAGGCCCGAACTCGTTGCCTTGCCCGTTGAATTGGGGGAAAGTTTGCGGTCAATTGCCGATCCGGAGTTGAAGGCAGTCCTCGAATCACTCGCGCGCGGCGTGGCCGGAAACCAACCGACACATGTTATCGGAAAGGTGCGTTGATGCGGCAGTTCGCTCTCGCTTTCTTGACGTCTGCGCTTGTTGGCGCTGCGCCAGCAACCGATTGGACACGCACGATCACGCAGACGCCAACCGGCGCAACCGTGATGGGCAATCCGAAGGCAAAGGTCCGCTTTGTCGAAT
>JANNWX010000089.1:0-5310 GCA_031409315.1 Sphingomonadales bacterium
TATTTCATCGGCAGACTGGATGCCGCGCAACTTTGATCGGCGGGTCGAATATATGTTGCCGATTGAAAACCCCACTGTTCATGACCAAGTTCTCGATCAGGTGATGGTGGCCAATTTGATGGATAATGAACAGAGCTGGCAATTGGACTGCGATGGCGTTTATACGCGGATGATGCCCGGGGATAAGCCGTTCAACCTGCATCACTATTTCATGACCAATCCATCCTTGTCGGGCCGCGGAGCCGCGATTTCACACAGCGATTCGGTGCCCAAATTGAGTTTGAGTCGCAACCGGTGACAGTCGACCGCCGGACAGCGATTATCGACATCGGATCAAATTCGGTTCGATTGGTCGTCTATGGCGGCCCGGCGCGAGCGCCAGTGACTCTTTACAATGAAAAGCTGTTGGCAGGGCTTGGCCGCGATCTTCACAAAACCGGACGTATTGGTGGAAAAGCAATGGCGGATTCGGTCGCCGCGCTGGCCAGATTCAAACATTTGAGCGGATTGATGCACGTCCAGGATTTGCGCGTCGTTGCGACAGCGGCCGTCCGGGATGCATCAAACGGCGCAGAATTTGTCAAGATCGTCGGCGATATTGGCCTAGAGGTTGAAATTCTCTCTGGCGAGGCCGAGGCGCGTGCGTCGGGTTACGGCGTCATCGCCGGCGCACCTGGTGCCGATGGTATTGTCGGTGATCTTGGTGGTGGCAGCCTTGAATTGGTGCGCGTGAAAGACGGGCTGGTTCATGACCGTGCATCATTTCCACTGGGTACATTGCGGCTAGCTGCACTGGATGCTTCTGATCTGCGTATGTTTGAACGTCATGTCAGGAAGTTGCTGAAGCCGCATGCATGGCTTCGGTCTGCACAGGGTTTGCACTTTTACATGGTCGGTGGCTCGTGGCGTGAGCTCGCACGGCTGCATATCTTCAAGACCAAATATCCACTGCCGGTGATCAGTAATTATGTCATGCCCCCCAAGGCTGCGGCTCAGATTTTGAGGATGGTCACCACGCTTGACAAAGTGACGGTCAAGCAAGTGCCAACAATGTCATCGGCGCGGGTTCCCATGCTGAATGATGCAGCAATGCTCTTGTTTGTGATGGAAAAAGTGTTGAGACCGTCAAACTTGATCTCTTGTGCCTTTGGTTTGCGAGAGGGGCTGTTGTTTGAGACGCTTTCCCCTGACGAGCGTGCGCAAGACCCGTTGATCGTCGGTGCGCGGTTCGAAGGCGGCAGGCAGAGCCGGTTCGGCGCAAACGGCGATGATTTGTTTCATTGGGTTTCGCCTCTTTTTTCAGGGGATGGTGTGGGCGACGAACGGCTGCGCCATGCCGCGTGCCTGCTCGCCGATATAGCGTGGGCCGCAAACCCGGAATTCCGCCCAGAATATGGATTGGAAATGGCGCTTCACGGTAACTGGATCGGTGTGAACGCCAGAGAAAGAGCGATGCTTGGGATGGTCATTTACGCTAGCTTGGGCGGGCGCAGCCCAGGCCCAGCTATTTTGTCCAAACTCGCGTCGCCCAACGATCTGTCGTCTGCGCGACTGTGGGGACTGGCCATACGGCTTGGCCAGCGCATCGGCGGCGGCACGGGCGAGGCACTTCGTCACAGCCGACTGAGGCGCACAGATGACAACATTTGGCTGGACGTCGATACTGACTATGCTGACCTGAAAGGGGATGCTGTGTTCCGCAGACTGAAGCAATTGGCAAACGCAATGGGCTGCACCGCCGAAATGCGATAAAATCTCTACGTGCGGCGATAAGAGGTGAGTTGACTCGACTCGGTGCGCGCGCCATTGCCTAGGCGTCGCTGAAAACGCGGGAGAGTATCAAGCAGTGTCTTGATCGCCGAAGGAGCAACCGCCCCGGAATCTCTCAGGCAAAAGGACCGCCTTTTCTTTTGCGACACTCTGGAAAGCGGATGTGGTGACACATCCCACCGAAGGTGTAAGCGGATATATCCGCGAAAGCTCTCAGGTTCCGTGACAGAGGGGGCAGCTAGCGACCCGCAAGGCTTGCTGTGCTGTGACTCTTGTGCGGGATATTTGATGAGCGACGACCAACCCGAAATACGCCAACTTCCACTCGACGCCTGGCATCGTCGCAAAGGTGCGCGCATGGTGGAATTTGCCGGATATCATATGCCGATCCAATATGAAGGGATCATGGCCGAACACCTGTGGACGCGCCAAAACGCCGGGCTGTTTGATGTCTCCCATATGGGGCAGGTGCAATTGATCGGTCCCGATGTCGCCGAAAAACTTGAAGCGATTGTGCCGGGTGATATTTCGGCACTGAAGCCGGGGCGAATGCGCTATTCGCTCTTGCTCGGCGAAGACGGCGGTATTTTGGACGATTTGATGATCACCAATACCGGGCATCATTTGTATATCGTCGTCAATGGTGCGGTGAAATACGAAGATATCGGGTTTTTGCGCGAACATTTGCCCGATGATGTGACCATCAATCATGACGATGAAGCGGCCCTGCTGGCATTGCAGGGGCCCAAAGCGGTTGTTGCGCTTGCGCGTATCGGGATCAAGCCGATGCAGCCCGATTGGCCGGGGGTGACCGATCTTTACTTCATGGAGGCCGGGCCGTTTCTGTGGAATGATATTCCACTAGGGATCAGCCGGTCGGGATATACTGGCGAAGACGGGTTTGAAATTTCGGTTCCGGCTGACCACGCAGAGGCGTTGGCCGAAGCGTTATGTGCGCAACCAGAAGTCAGGCCCATCGGCCTTGGCGCGCGCGATTCATTGCGGCTTGAGGCTGGATTGCCGCTATATGGCCATGATCTGGATGATCGGATTGAACCTGTCTCCGCTGACTTAGCCTTTGCCATATCAAAACGGCGGCGCACCGAAGGCGGATTTCACGGGGCGGATCGCATCTTGAGCGCGCTTGCCAACGGCTCTGCCACAAAACGCGTTGGATTGGCGGTGGACGGCAAAATACCGGTGCGCGAAGGCGCGTTGGTGTTTTCAGGAGATACGGAAGTAGGTGTCGTCACATCTGGCGGTTTCGCACCTAGCATTGGCGCGCCAATCGCGATGGGATTTGTGGCAACCAACTATTCTGCCCCCCAGACAAGGTTGGAAGCTGAAGTCCGCGACAAACGCATCCCGCTCACAGTCACCTCACTGCCCTTCATTGCTCATCGCTACCACCGGAAAGGAAAGCCTGCATGACCTGTTATTTTACCCTAGACCATGAATGGATCGACGTTGAGGGCGACGGTGCAACAGTCGGCATCACCACTTATGCGCAAGAGCAATTGGGTGACATTGTTTTTGCCGAAGTACCTTCCGTTGGTGCTGTTCTTATAAAAGGCGGGGATGCGGCCGTGGTTGAATCGGTGAAGGCGGCGTCGGATGTCTATGCCCCGGTCAGCGGCACTGTGACCGATGGGAATGGCGCGCTTGATGGTGATGCCGCTTTGGTCAACACTGATCCAGAAGGAGACGGGTGGTTTTTCAAACTCACATTATCTGATCCGTCAGAACTTGGCGGGTTGATGGATGATGCCGCGTATAAGGCATTTTTGAACGGGCTTTGAAAGGCAATTAATGCGTTACCTTCCCCTATCGCAGCCTGATCGTCAGGCGATGTTAGCCGTTATTGGTGCCAATACAATTGATGATTTGTTTGTCGATGTCCCGGTTGCGGCCCGCCTTTCCGGGTCTGTGGCTGGTCTTCCCGATCATGCCAGTGAAATGGCGGTTGAACGGCATTTTTCGGCACTGGCGCGTAAGAATATGGCGGCATCGCATCATCCGTTCTTTCTTGGGGCGGGGGCCTATAAACACCATATTCCCGCAAGCGTCGATCACCTGATTCAGCGCGGTGAATTTCTGACGGCCTATACCCCTTATCAGCCAGAAATTGCGCAGGGCACACTGCAGATGTTGTTTGAATTTCAGACTCAGGTCGCGCGGTTGTTGGGCTGCGATGTCGCCAATGCGTCGATGTATGACGGATCGACGGCCTGCTGGGAAGCGATCTCGATGGCGGGGCGCATTACCAAACGGAAAAAAGCAATCCTGTCATCTGGCTTGCACCCGCATTACGTATCCGTCGCAAAAACGATGGGAAAATTCACCGGCGATACGCTCGACACGGCAAATCCAGACTTGTCCGCGACCACCGATAGCGCGCGTTTGATTGCCAGTATCAATGGCGAAACAAGCTGCGTTGTTGTTCAATATCCGGATATATTGGGTCGGATTGAAGACCTGTCATCGATTGCCGCGACCGCGCATGAAAATGGCGCGTTGCTGGTTGTGGTTGTGACAGAACCGGTTGCAATGGGGGCAATTAAGTCGCCGGGTGAAATGGGGGCGGACATCGTCGTTGGCGAAGGCCAATCGATCGGGGTCGGCCTGCAATTTGGGGGTCCTTATGTCGGGCTATTTGCCTGCAAGGAAAAATTCGTGCGACAGATGCCAGGGCGGCTATGCGGTGAAACGGTGGACGCGGAAGGCAAGCGTGGTTTTGTTCTGACTCTGTCCACGCGCGAACAACATATCCGGCGCGAAAAGGCGACATCGAACATTTGCACCAACAGCGGCTTATGCGCGCTGGCATTTAGCATTCACATGACGCTGCTCGGGGAAAAAGGGTTGCGCGATCTGGCGGCGATCAATCATGCCAATGCCTGTGCGGCGGCAGACCGGTTGGTGCAAATCCCCGGTGTCCGTATCGTCAACGCCAGTTTTTTCAATGAATTTACTTTGGAACTCCCCAGGCCGGCACGCCAGGTCGTGCGTGCGCTCGCCGAGCGCAAGATACTGGGCGGCGTTTCGCTGGGGCGTCTTTTCCCCGGCGTCACCACACTGGAAAATGGGCTCGTCGTGGCTGTCACAGAGGTTGTTTCGGCAGAGGCGATTGAGGCTTTCGCGACAGCCCTTGCGGAGGTGTTGGCATGACAATGCAAAGCGAAGGCCGCGTCACGCGCCCAGAAAGCAATGAGGCAGAGGCACCTGCAACTTTTACCGGCAATCGCGCTTTGATGCTGGAAGAAGCCCTGATCTTCGAGATTGGCGATTCCCAGTCGACTGGTGTCGATTTTGACGGCTTTCCGGCGTCGTGCGAGAACAGGTTAGGCAACCTGCAACGCAATCTGCCGATCAACCTGCCCGGACTATCCGAACCGGAAGCGGTGCGCCATTATACGCGGCTATCGCGCCAGAATTACGCGATTGACCTCGGTTTCTTTCCGCTCGGGTCGTGCACGATGAAGCACAATCCGCGCTTGAATGAAAAGATTGCGCGGATGAAGGGATTTGCCGATGTGCATC
>JANNWX010000090.1:0-2506 GCA_031409315.1 Sphingomonadales bacterium
AAAAATTTCGCGCGACGAGTAAAAATCTTGCTTGGCGTTTACGAATTTCAAGGGATTTGTCGTTATTCACCCTTGCATGGATATGTCAGACGCCCCCACGCCCGAAACCTCAGTTGACGGAAAGCGCAATTTGCAGCGATCTAGCCTATTTATCATGGGCAGTATCAAGGTCGCAGAGTCAGATGTTTGGGTGCCCATAAAAATCAAAAACCTGTCCGCTTCTGGCCTGATGGCCGAAGGCAAAGTTACATGTCAGCAAGGTGACCGTGTGGCCGTTGAGGCCAAAGGCAAAGTCGACGCAGAGGGCAGTGTTGCATGGATCGTCGGCGGGCGCATCGGGATCGCGTTTGATACGTTGATCGATCCGCAAGAACTTAAACAGCCGGTTGGTGATGGCAAAGATCTCTTGCCAATATATCTACGTCCAGATCCCGGTCGACCTGGCAGACGGCCTGGGTTGAAAGCATTTTAGGGTCCTGACCCTAAGTCATACGCCCAACCAGCCCCGCCAAAGCCGACACGTCCAGCGGTTCTGCGCACAGAAATCCCTGATAATAATTGCACCCCTCGCGCGCGAGCAATCCAAGTTGCGCCTCTGTTTCAACACCTTCGGCTACAACAGCAAGCCCGAGAGAACGAGCCATGTCGATAACCCCGCGCACCACGATGCTGTCACGGGTTGAACCTTCGATGTCAGCAACCAGACCTTTGTCGATCTTGAGATAATCAAGCGGCAGTGCTTTGAGATAGGCAAGGCTCGAATAGCCAGTGCCGAAATCGTCGATAGCGACGCGGCATCCTGCAGCGCGCAATCGGGCAAGAATATCTGACGCCGCCGACAAATCCTCCATCAGTCCGGATTCGGTGATTTCAATAGTCAGCCGCTCACGCGGAAAGCTGCTCTCATCAACCATGTCGAGCAAGCCTTCGACAAATCCCGGCCGCGCCATATCGATTGCGGTCACGTTAATCGAGAGACGGAGCGCGCCAAGCGGGTCGGGCCAAACGGCTGCGATCTTGACGGCCCGTTTTTGGATGTGATCCGATAATTCAAGGAGATAATCTGACCGCTCTGCCACCGAAAAAAGAGTCGCTGCACCCAATTCACCGTGGACCGGATGTCGCCAGCGGGCCAAGGCCTCAACTCCGGTTATTTTGCCGCTGACAATATCAACCTGCGGCTGAAACAATATCTCGATTTCATCATGCATTAGGGCCGAGCGCAAGTCGGATTGCAGCGCTGCTGCATTTGCCGCAACAGTGGCGCGGTCACCGATCATCATACAGATGCGACCCGTTTCAAAATCTTTGGCCTGGGCAAGTGCGGAATTGGCACGTTTGAGGAACTGGCTTGCATCCTTGTCGTTCACGTCGCGCTGGACGACGCCAATCCGGCAGCCGAGACGCACAACATCGGTGCCGGTTGAAATCGGTCGCTCAATCGCCGCTGCCAAGGCTTCGGCCAGGATCGTCAAGCGTTCGACCGTCACATCATCGTCAACGCAGATCGCAAATTCTGCCCCGGCGATCCGAGCAAGCAATGTTTCCTTGCCAAGATCTGCAACCAGCGGCTCGATCCGGTGGCCAAGATTGCGCAACACCGTGTCACCCGTGTCAACGCCAAAGGCCGCATTGACCATATCAAAGCGTGAGATCGACACCAAAAGCAAAGCCAGTTTATGCGCACCATTGGCCATGCGCATGTTGATCCAGGCGCGGGTAGAGCGCGCATCACGCAACCCGGTCAATTTGTCACGGGTCTCTAACGCCTTTGCGGATACTGCGCGCATGTCCGTGGGCTTCATCCCGCCCGCCACGCGCTCAACATAGCGCCGTGCCAGTTGCACCGCCAACAGCACGTCATGGTCCGTAAACGGCGCGCACAAAATATGGGTAGCTCCGGCGGCAAAAATTTCATCCTTTGTCGCCGCGTCGGTCCTATCACTTATGATTAGCAAGGCCGCGCCGTTGATGCTGGCGAGGGCCGCAATGCTCTCCGCAATCCTTAACCCTTCGGCAAACGCGCCGCGTGCGTCGATAATGTAGATGATTGCGTCACTTTCGGCGAACCGCCGCTCGATCCTATCGGCGCGGCGCGCAGCGGTCACTTGCCAGCCAGCCAACGATAATGCTGCAGCAAGTGCGTCGCGGTGGTGAAATGACAGGAGCATCACTGACGATGCGCCCGGTTCCCCATGATGTTCGGCGTCGGTTACCACATCGCCCGTGTTAGCGGCCACTTGCAGCTAAGGCTAGAGCAGCCTAGCTAGCGCGCATGGGATGCGCCACACCATCGGGAAATGCCATGATCGACGGCTTTGGCCGGACGATATCCTATGTGCGCCTGTCATTGACCGACCGGTGCGATATGCGGTGCCGTTATTGCATGGCCGAGGAGATGACATTTCTGCCGCGCAGCGAGATTTTAAGTCTTGAGGAGATTGCCGAACTCGCCCGGCATTTTGTTGCGCGCGGCGTTAAGCGGATCAGGCTGACCGGTGGCGAA
>JANNWX010000091.1:0-10747 GCA_031409315.1 Sphingomonadales bacterium
CTCATCGGCGATCCGAAGCCCGGCAGCGAGCGATCGCTCTTGGCCTCCACCGATGCCGAAGCCAACGTGCACCTGATCAAGGGTCAGCTAGAGCACTTCCTCGATTTCGGAAGCCGCCCCACCGATGCCGTCATGGTCAACAATGCCGATTGGCTGGATACATTATCCTACATCCCGTTTCTGCGCGACGTTGGCCGCCATTTCACGATCAATCGGATGCTGACGTTCGATTCAGTAAAGCTGCGGCTAGACCGCGAACAGCCGCTGACCTTCCTCGAATTCAACTATATGATTTTGCAGGCCTATGATTTTCTGGAATTGTCACGTCGGCTTGGCTGCAAATTGCAAATGGGCGGATCGGATCAATGGGGCAATATCGTCAACGGGATAGAGTTGAACCGCAGAATCGATGGCACAGAGGTTTTCGGCGTAACAACGCCGCTGATCACAAAATCGGATGGTTCCAAAATGGGCAAGTCTGTGAATGGCGCAATCTGGCTGCATGAAGACCAATTATCCCATTACGAGTATTGGCAGTTCTGGCGGAATACCGATGACCGCGACGTCGGCAAATTCCTGCGCCTGTTTACCGATTTACCGCTGAGCGAAATCGCCCGGCTGGAAACCCTTGAAGGCGCTGCAATCAACGACGCTAAAATCGCCTTGGCCAACGCCGCAACCAGCCTGTGCCGAGGTGCGCAAGCGGCTTCGACAGCAGCGGAAACTGCTCGGAAAACTTTTGAGGAAGGCGCCTCTGGGGACGACCTGCCAACATTTGCATCGCTAGCGCCGATCACCATTATCGATGCACTGGTCGGGATCGGTTTTGCATCATCAAAAGGCGAAGCCAAACGTAAGATCGCCGAAGGTGCCGTTAGGATCGACGATTTGATTGTCACCAACCCGGAATACATCGTGCCGATTGGCGTAAACCCAGTCAAACTCAGTCTTGGCAAAAAACGCCACGGCCTGCTGGTTTCTGGCTGATCAATCACGGTTAACCCGGTGCTAACCACCCTCATTATCCGCTTAGTGTCTGAACCAAGCGCATATGGATTGCGTCAAGTTCAGTCTAAAGGGGTTTCTCATGGGTGTTGTGCAAGCAAGTTTGGCTTCACACCTGTTTTCGGTTGATCGCCGACGCGCGGAACGGAGCGAGTTCGCTCTGCGCACGACAGCGCGTGTTCCAGGGCAAAAAACCATTTTTGTCCGGCTCGGCAACGCCTCCATCGGCGGAGCGATGGCCAAATCGGATCTGCCACTTGCCGAAGGAACCCGGTTGCAAATCGACATGCCAGGCCTTGGCTGGACGTGGGCAACGGTGATCTGGACGATGAGCGAGCAAATCGGGCTGGCGTTCGAACAATTGCTCGATCAATCCTATATCGATCAAATGTCGCGAATGCATATGAACCATTAGGGCCAGCACCTAATAAGTTCATCCGGACCGCAACAGTCCAACCGCAGCATCCCGTTCAAAAAGATAAAGCGCCGTGCGCGCCGCTTGCCCGCGCTGGCCTTCAAGCCCCCCATCGCGGTCAACCAGCAACCGTGCGTCGTCAGATGCAGGCGCAACCAGAGCGGCAAGCATATCTGGCGTCGCTAGCTTGAACACAGCCTCACCCGACTGACGCGTTCCCAATACTTCGCCAGCCCCCCGTAACCTGAGGTCTTCCTCAGCGATCCGGAACCCGTCATTCGTCTCCCTTAGCAAGGCGAGCCGATCACGGGCCGATTCGCTCAACCCATTGCCGCGCAACAACAGGCAGTTGGATTTCTCGGTTCCCCGGCCAACGCGCCCGCGCAACTGATGCAATTGCGCGAGACCAAAACGGTCGGCCTCTTCGACAATCATCAAACTGGCATTGGGAACATCAACCCCAACTTCGATCACGGTTGTCGCAACCAGAACGGCGATGTTACCATTTGCGAATGACGCCATGACAGCGTCCTTTTCCGGCCCCTTCAACCGACCGTGGACGAGGCCAATTTTGTCGCCAAACCTAGCCTTGAGGCTCTGGGCGCGCGCTTCGGCGGCAGCACGGTCTGACGTTTCGCTTTCTTCGACCAAGGGGCAAACCCAATAGGCCTGCCCGCCGCTATCGATATGCCGCGCCAGCCCCTCAACCACTTCGCCTAGCCGTTCGGTGGAAAGGACACGTGTTTCAATCGGCTGGCGCCCAGGCGGCATTTCATCAAGGCGACTGACATCCATTTCACCGTAATGGGTCAGGGTCAGAGTGCGCGGGATAGGGGTTGCCGTCATCACCAGCAAATGCGGAGGATGCGCGGCTTTCTGGGTGAGCAGTAGCCGCTGAGCGACCCCAAACCGGTGCTGTTCATCAATGACCGCAAAGCCAAGGCGGCGATACGAAACCGCATCCTGAAAAATGGCATGGGTGCCGATCAATATGTCAATGCTGCCATCGGCAAGGCCCATCAAAGTGGCTTCGCGTGCCTTGCCCTTGTCACGGCCTGTCAAAATGGCGACATTGACCGGGAGGCCCGCCAATTGCCGAGAAATTACATCATAATGTTGTCGCGCAAGGATTTCTGTTGGCGCAAGCAATGCTCCCTGCGCCCCTGCCTCGACCGCTGCCAACAGCCCATGGAGCGCAACCATCGTTTTGCCCGAACCAACATCGCCTTGCAGCAAACGCGTCATGGGCATGGATTGCGCCAAATCGCCTTCGACTTCGCGGATCGTTCGCAATTGCGCACTCGTCAGGGCATAAGGCAGTTTCAACATGGATCGAAGCCTGCCATCCCCCGCAAGCGGCACGCCCTTGCGGCGGCGAGATGATGCCCGCACGAGCATCAGCGCCAATTGATTGGCAAATATCTCGTCATAGGCAAGCCGTTCCCTTGCCACATCGTCCGACGAATCATTGTGGATCCGCGTAATCGCATCATGCCATGTCGGCCATCGATTCTTAGCAAGCAGCGACGGTTCGATCCATTCTGGCAGGACAGGCGCGCGCGCCACCGCCTGTTCAACCATCTGGCTGAGCCGACGACCCGTCAGTCCGTCTGACAGGGGATAGATCGCCTCTCGCTGCGGCAAAGTGGCGGCATCCTCGGGCGCCATAATATAGTCGGGATGAACGATCTGCAATTCCTGCCCGTAATTTTCGAGCTTACCCGAGATCAGTTTGGGCACGCCCAGCGGGAGTTGCTTTTTGGCATAACTGGTGCTGCCACCGAAATAAACCAGACTAACGTGGTCGCCGCCTGCATCCGTTGCATGGATACGCAAAGGCCCGCGCCCCGAAAAACCTTGCTTATAATCAACCGGAGTCAGGATGATCGAGATGACGCGGCCTACGTCCTTCATTTCAAGCGCATTCACCGGGTGGCGATCAACATATCCGGTCGGCAGATGGAACAGCAGATCGATCACCCGCAACAGCCCCAGCCGGGCAAGCGGCTTGGACAGCGCCGTGCCAACGCCTTTGAGCGCTTCAACTTCTGTAAACAGCGGGTTGAGTATATCGGGTCTCATGGTATCTGGCACCAACCTTATACCAGTCGACGGGCAGTTCAAATGCCCGCCGGCCGATTGGCATTGAACGATGATGGACCGCGCGACAAGATTGAAACGGCTGGGCTTTCGTGCGTCGCATCGCGGCACGCGTGAGGCAGACATGATGCTTGGCGGCTTTTTCGATGCCCATAACACGGACTGGACCGAAGCAGACATAACGTGGTTTGAAACGCTGATGGATGAACAGGATGTCGACATCATCGCATGGGCGCTGTGTGCGCAGCCCATTCCGGTCGATTGGCAGGGGCCAATGATGGATGCGCTGATGAAGCTCGATTTCGTTTCGCTTCCAGAGTGACCGATATCTCACGAATTACCGGTGCGACGACGCCACTCACCCTCTCAGGATGCCCAGCAGGGTTTCTGCCTTGGTTGATGACCGATCTTGCCCGCGCCGCAAATACACGCGCCGTTTTCATCGCAGCCGATGAGGCCGCGATGCGTGCGATGGCAGACGTCGCCCATTATTTTGCGCCAGAAGTGCAGGTTATCAGCTTTCCGGCTTGGGATTGCCTCCCCTATGACCGCGCCTCGCCTTCGCTGCGCACCACATCAGAGCGATTGGCGGCGCTGGCGGCTTTGCAAGCAAAACCAGGCAAACCACAATTGGTCCTGACCACCGTCAATGCCGTAACCCAGCGCACCTTGACCCCGTTTCGCATTCGCCAGTTGACAGCAACCCTCAAACCGGGCGTCCGGATCGACCGGGATCAATTGTCGGCCTTGCTGCACGCCAATGGCTATGTCCGAACAGACACGGTTGCTGACGCCGGTGAATATGCGGTGCGCGGCGGGCTGGTTGATATATTCCCTGCGGGTGAACCCCACGCGCTGCGGCTTGATTTCTTCGGCGACGAAATTGAAAGCTTGCGCGCCTTTGATCCGGCGGATCAGCGCACAATCGGCAGGGTTGATGGCTTCACCCTCCTCCCCGCCTCAGAAGTGTTACTCGATGAAGAGGGGATCAAACGATTCCGCAGCCGTTACCGCGAGACGTTTGGTGCCACCGCCACCGGCGATCCCGTATATCAGGCTGTGTCCGAAGGTCGGCGGCTGTCGGGTATGGACCATTGGTTGCCCTTGATCGAGGACAAGATGGCAACCCTGTTTGACCATTTGGGCGACACAGTTGTGATCGTCCGTGACGCCGGATCGTCCGGCGCTGCGCAAGCCCGCTTTGATGCGATTACCGATTACCACGCCAATCGGGTTGGCGCACAATCGAGTGATATTGGCAGTTACCGTCCGCTGGAACCAAAGACGCTTTATCTGTCGCAGGTTGATTGGGACGGGGTCATTGCCGCTAACCCGATCCACCTCGCAACCCCGTTTCGTGAGCCTGAATCGTCGTCCGTTCTCGATTTCGGGATCGAAGCGCCGCGCGACTTCACGCCGGAGCGGACTAAGGGCGACAATATCTATGATGCCCTCGCTGGCCACGCCACGGGTCTGGCCCATGCCAACAAAGGACTCATCCTCGCTTGCTATTCGATCGGATCGCGGGACCGGCTGACCGGCCTATTGGCCGACCACGCGATGACCGGACTTGTCCTGGTTGATACGTGGCAAGAGGCATTGGGCGTTGCAAGCAAGCGCCATTCGACCGCTCTTATCGTCCTCCCCCTCGACCATGGCTTTTCGACGCCGGACGTCGCTTTGCTGACCGAACAAGATGTGCTCGGTGACCGGCTGGTGCGGCGGGCCAAGCGCCGAAAGAGCGCGGATGCGTTCCTCAACGAACTGGCAACACTCTCCCCTGGCGATCTTGTCGTTCACGCCGAACACGGCATTGGTCGCTATGAAGGCCTGACCCAGATTCCGGTTGCCAAGGCCCCTCATGATTGCGTCGCTTTGTCCTATGCGGGCGGCGACAAGCTTTATGTGCCAGTTGAAAATATCGACATCCTATCGCGCTATGGCTCTGACAGCGACGGCGTTGCACTCGACCGGCTGGGCGGTGAAGCGTGGCAGCGCCGCAAATCGAAGATGAAGGAGCGGATCCGCGAAATCGCCGGTGAGTTGATCGCAACCGCCGCCGCCCGCGCCCTTCGCCCCGCCGATATCGCAGAGCCAGAAACGAACGCCTATCCCGAATTCGTCAACCGTTTTCCCTATCAGGAAACCGACGATCAGGACCGGGCGATTGATGATATGCTTGGGGATCTTGCTGCGGGCACGCCGATGGACCGGCTGGTTGTCGGCGACGTTGGGTTTGGGAAGACCGAGGTTGCCCTGCGCGCAGCCTTTGTCGCCGCGATGGCCGGGATGCAGGTGGCATTGGTCGGCCCTACAACTTTGCTCGCCCGCCAGCATTTTTCGACCTTTGTCGAACGGTTCAAGGGGTTCCCGATCCGCATCGGCCGCCTCTCCCGCCTTGTCCCCGCAGCCGAAGCAAAGGCGACTCGTGAAGGTATCGAAGACGGAACCATCGACATCGTCATCGGCACCCACGCTGTGCTGGCTAAAAGTGTCACCTTCAAGCGGCTTGGGCTGGTTATTGTTGATGAGGAGCAGCGTTTTGGCGTCGTCCATAAGGAACGGTTGAAGTCCTTGAAGACCGACGTCCACATGCTGACGCTGACCGCAACGCCCATACCGCGCACGTTGCAGATGGCGATGTCGGGTCTGCGCGAACTCTCTGTCATCCAGACCCCGCCGGTGGACAGGTTGGCGGTTCGCACTTACGTGATGCCGTGGGACAAGGTGGTGATCCGTGAGGCATTGCTGCGTGAGCATTACCGGGGTGGCCAGGCGTTTTTCGTGGTGCCACGCATCGCTGATTTGCCCGATATTGAGCGTTTCTTGCGTGAAAATGTGCCCGAAATCACCTATGTCGTCGCCCACGGCCAGATGGCCCCCGCTATGGTCGAAGACCGGATGTCTGCTTTCTATGACAAGAAATATGATGTTTTGCTGTCAACGACCATCGTTGAAAGCGGCCTTGATATTCCCAGTGCCAACACGCTTGTTATCCACCGTGCCGACCGGTTCGGCCTTGCGCAATTATATCAGCTGCGCGGGCGGGTTGGCCGGGCGAAGACGCGCGCCTATGCCTATATGACCACCGCGCCGGGCCGTTTGATGACCGAAGGTGCTGAGAAACGACTGAAAGTGCTGTCCGATCTCGATTCGCTTGGCGCCGGTTTCCAGTTGGCAAGCCACGATCTCGACATTCGCGGCGCTGGCAATCTGTTGGGTGATGAACAATCTGTCATATCCGCGAAGTCGGCTTTGAACTGTATCAGGCGATGCTCGAAGAGGCGATATTGGAAGCAAAGGCGGGCGGCATCCGCGAAGCCCGCATGGCTGATCTTTCGCCGCAGATCACCACCGATGCGCCAGTGATGATCCCCGATATCTATGTGCCCGATCTCGACCTGCGGATGGGCCTGTATCGCCGCGTCAACGATCTTGAGGCCGTGGCCGACATTGAGGCTTTTGCAGCCGAACTGATCGACCGGTTCGGCCCACTGCCCGAAGCGACCGAAAATCTGCTGACCCTCATCCAGATCAAACTGAACGCCCGCCGCGCGCATGTTGCCAAGATTGATCTTGGCCCGCGCGGTGCGCTCGTCAGTTTCTGGAACGACCATTTCCCAGATGTCGACGGCCTGCTCGCCTATGTTGACCGGCTGGCGGGCGTCGCCAAACTGCGCCCCGACATGCGGCTGGCCGTCACCCGCGAATGGAAAGACCCGCGCGCAAGGCTCCACGGTGCGCTGCAATTGTCGCGGGGGCTGGCAAAGATATTGGCGTGATTTTGGTGCGCGCTACAGCATCGACCCTTTTCCGCATCACGCATTGGGCGTGTTCAAAACTTGAAACCGGCGGTCAGGAAAATCTGGCGCGGGTTGCCGTAAAAGGCGGTGACCACGCCTTCGCGGCCCAATGACGAGATCAATGCGCCGCCGGGTGTTAGCCGTGGTGTTCCGTCAGGATTAACCGAGAGAAACTGATAGCCCGACGTCTTATACCTCCGGTTCGTCAGGTTCTTGCCGTGCAGCCCAAGCGAGAAGCGGTCATCATCCGAGCTCCAAACCAGATTGGCATCCCAGAGCGAATAGCCCTTTTGATCAAGGAACGGGCTGGGCACTTCGAACTGGTTGGTTTTGCTGCGGAAAGACAAAGTCGATGATGCTTTGATCATGCCCGATGCTGCGGCAAAGCTGGCACCCAATGTTGCCGAACCGGTCCATTTCGGCGTGTTCTGGATCGCGCGGATATTGGCAACATCATTGTTGAACGCATCAATAAAACGCAGATATTTTGCGTCGATATAGCCGAGCGTGCCGCCAAAGGTGACCGCCGAACCGTCGCCTGCAAAATCGCGCGCCAAAGTGGCAGTGGATTCGAACTCGATGCCCTTCATCCGCGCCTTGGCGGCGTTGGTGGTGACGCCAATAAACGTGTCGTTGATGCCATCGCCGTTGGAATCGAAACCAGCCGAACCCGGAATCTGCACATTCTGATAATCCGAATAGAAGCCGGTCAGCGCTAGCCGCAAACGCCGGTCGAGCATCGATGCTTTCCAACCCAGTTCGTAGGTTGTCAC
The DNA here is from genome assembly GCA_031409315.1 of Sphingomonadales bacterium. GTDB lineage: Bacteria > Pseudomonadota > Alphaproteobacteria > Sphingomonadales > Sphingomonadaceae > Aquisediminimonas. The sequence goes on from JANNWX010000091.1 coordinate 8,097, forward strand.
TTTTTCCGGTTCAAAGCTGAGAAATTCGTAGATTTCTGCATAGCTGCGAGTGCCATCGCGGTTAAGGTCAGGGGCCGCTGTCGAGAGCCCGCGTGGGTCAAATCCACCGCCTTTAAAACCTTTGGAATAGGACGCATAAAGCGTGTGATCGGGCGTGGGCTTTAACGTCAAAGAAGCCCGCGGGGTGAATTCCTTAAAGCTTGCATCGCCAACAAAATTCGACGTCGTTGCCGCGATAACAGGCGTTCCACCAAATTCGGCCGAGCCCCCGAATTTGGTCTGGCGCAGGATCGTCGCGTTGCGATTATCGACAGTGTAGCGGCCACCCAAGGACAGAGCGAGCTGTTCAGTGAAATCATAGGTGAAGTCGCCAAAGACCGACCATGTGCCGGTTTTCACATTGCCCGATGTATATGCGTTGAGATTTGCGAGCGTGGTGCTGAGCAGCACATCGAACGATGTGATCGCTTGCGCATCAAGGTAGTAAAAGCCGATCAAACCGTTGAGCTTGTCACCTTCGTAAAGGACCTGGAATTCCTGGCTTAGCTGTTCGTTCTTATACAATCCGGGAACATCAACATCGACCGCGGACAGTGCGTCAAAATCAATCGGGCCAAAGGTGGTGTCTTTGCGCCACGAACTGATGCTACGCAGCGTAATTGTGTCGGACAGATTAACCGCCACATTCATCGCAAGCCCGTAAGCTTTGATATCCTGCGTCGGATTGTTCAGCCCGCCGCGTGTATCATAAACATTGGATAAGACCGGTGCTGCCGTCAACAGGCTGGTGATCAGGCGGTGGCCACCGCGCTGGCTGGATTTATCGCGGGTGTAATCACCCGAGATGCGGATCAGCACAGGTTCGTCATTGCCGCCAAATTCAACGGTGCCGCGACCCGCCCAGATATCCTTGTTATAGTTTTCAAGCTCAGTGGTCAGATTGTCGCCAAAGCCGCCACGGCTCAGCCGAGCAACCGAGCCACCGACGCGGAACATATCACCAATCGGTGCGCTGACGCTGACAACGCCATCGGCTTGTTTATAGCTACCGATGGTTGCGCGTGCTTTGAGTTCAAAATCATCGGGCAGTTGGCGCGTGATATATTTGACAGCGCCGCCGATGGTGTTGCGACCATACAGCGTGCCTTGCGGTCCGCGAAGCACTTCGATCCGTTCAACATCATAGATATCGAGCACTGCGGCTTGAGGGCGGTTGAGATAAACATCATCCAGATAGATGCCGACGCCAGCTTCAAAGCCGCCGACCGGATCCTGCTGACCCACGCCTCGGATAAAGGCCGACAATGTCGAGTTTGTGGCGCGCGAATTTTCCAGAGTCACATTCGGTGTGGTTTCCGAAATCGCGGTGATGTCGATGGCGCCCGACTGCGACAGATCGGCTGAGGAATAGGCGGTGATCGCAATCGGTACATCCAACAGACTTTCTTCGCGACGACGGGCAGTCACGGTGATTTCACTATTGTCGGCTTCATCTGCGGCCTCATCCTGCGCAAAGGCCATCGAAGGCAATACAGTTATCGAACCAAATGCGATGCCCGTAAGCAAGGCAGCATGAATCATCGGGCTCTTTTTCATCGAAAGTCTCTCCTGTGTGACATCAATTGAACGTCGTTATCGCCTCATCTTGATTTTGCCATTATTGAAAGTTGAACCATCTTTCAACTTATAATATAGTTGGCTTTGTAAATTTCAGGAGAGAGTGGCATGAAAGCCACAATGACAACATCAACTGTGACGGGGGTAGAATTGAACAATGACAAAAAAGCACCGCGCACTGATCGCGGGCGGCGCAGTTTGCGCGCGCTACTCGATGCAGCGGCGTCGGAATTTGGCGAAAATGGTTATCACGAAAGCTCGGTGGTTAGCATCACTGGGCGTGCGGGCATGGCGCTGGGCAGCTTTTACACCTATTTCGATTCCAAAGAGACGCTGTTTCGGGCGCTGGTCAAGGACATGTCCGACCAAGTCCGCGATAGTGTTGCACCGGCTATGGCTGATGCGACAGATGGGATTGATGCAGAGGGCCTCGCACTAGCCGCCTTTCTGGGATTTGCGCGAGAGCATAAGGAAATCTACCGGATTATCGATGAAGCCGAATTCGTCGCGCACGATGCCTGGAACGCGCATTATCGCGGCACCGCCGACCGTATACTGGAACGATTGCGCGCCGCCGAGTTTCGCGGCGAACTCTCCGGCCCCGCAGATGAAGTGCACGCTTGGGCGATTATGGGGATGAATGTGTTCTTGGGGCTTCGCTATGGCGTGCTCGGCGAAGAGCGCGATACCCGCGTGGTTACGGATGTCGTCAATGCGATGCTGCGGAATGGGCTGGGTCGATAGACTGGACTCTATAGCTTTCCCCACTTTGGCAAATTTCGGGGGCACTATACTTAATTGCCTTCACTCCACCGTCACACTCTTGGCCAAATTCCTGGGCTGGTCCACATCCGTCCCCTTGGCGCAGGCCACATGATAAGCGAGCAGCTGCACCGGCACGGCGTAAACCAATGGCGCAATCAATGGGTGCACGCTTGGCATCTCAATGGTCGCCATGCAGCCTTCGCCGGCCTCGGCGATCCCTTCGGCGTCGGAGATCAGCACGACCTTGCCGCCGCGCGCGCGGACTTCCT
>JANNWX010000092.1:0-4305 GCA_031409315.1 Sphingomonadales bacterium
GCCCCGTCGGCATGTATCGCGCGTGCAAAAGCCGTGACTTCCATTTGCGCGCCGTCGAGATCGTCAAGCCACAGATCAGCCGCGCTTGGAAAGCCGATCCAGACACTATCATGCTGTGCCCATTCAGGCGGCTGGAGGGTCACGCCAATGTCCGAATTCTGTCAAAATCGTTGACAATGATATGAATTGGCGAATTTGCGGGCGTCTTGAATTGCGAACAGTCTGGCAAGACGACGCGCATCGGATTCTCCATATCAGAGGGCATAGGCTAGCCTGCGTCATGGCAAAGTCTTTGGCCATACGCAATTGGCCAGCACGCATTCACTTGACTGCGATCATGCGGGCAAGCATTCTTCGCTTCATTGTTTTGTAACATATTTGGCTAGGAAAAACGGGTGCGCGCACGGGTCATTTTTGTAATTCTGACTGTCGTCACGCTGGCGGCGACGCCAGTGATGGCTGACACTGCGACAAACTTTGGATTCAGGGAGAGTGTAGAGGACATCAGCCTGTCCCCGGATGGCACCCGTGTCGCGTTCATTCAACCGACCGCAGGGGCAGGATCAATTCTCATCATTTCTGAAATTGAAAGCAAAGCATTCAAGCAAATTTTGACGAGCGATGGATCACCATTTCGATTGTCCTGGTGCGATTGGGCATCAAACACGCGCCTTGTGTGCAAACTTTACGCACTCAAAGATGACGTAGGTGTCTTGACACCTTTTACTCGTTTGCTGGCCATCAACATCGACGGATCTTCTGTCAAGCAGTTGGGGCAACTTAGGTCTACTCGCGCTTTGAAAATTCGGCAGTTTGACGGCGATATTATCGGCTGGAATAATGCTGACAACGGCAAAGTCCTGATGAGCAGATTTTATGTTCCAGAGCATGCAGGCGGAAGGTTGGCGAGTGACGATGAGGGACTGGGCGTCGACCAGATTGATACGCTAACCCTTGAAACGTCTAAAATAGAAGTGGCTCGTGCCAAGATCGTGAATTACCTCGCCGACGAAGCCGGGGTCGTTCGATTGATGTCCACCGAAAGCAGGCTTGGGGATGGGACGCTGCGCGGGGTGACGAATCACTATTATAGATTGGCGGGGGACAGGACATGGAAGCCATTTTCCGGACTTGATGAAACGAAGCCGGAATTGAACCCAGCCGTTGTCGATAGCGCCCAAAATGTTGTTTTTGCATTCGGCCAGCATGAAGGCAGGCAAGCGATTTTCAAGGTTTCACTTGATGGAAGCCTGTCTTCAGAACTGGTGCTCTCTCACCCGAAAGTTGACGTGGATAAACTGCTCACGCTTGGCAGGACCGGGCGGGTGATTGGAGCGGAACTCGTCACCGACAAACGGGAAACGATCATTTTTGATGCCGGGTATAAGGCGTTGCTTAGCCGTCTTGGTAAGGCGTTGCCGGGGTTACCGATTATCCGGTTTGCTGGAGCCAGTCGCGATGAAAACCGGCTCCTGCTTTTTGCTGGTAGCGATACTGATCCGGGTCGCTACTATGTCTTTGACAAGAAGCTGAAAAGCCTAGCAGAAATCGCGCTTGTCAGGCCCCAGCTTGAAGGCGTCGCGCTGTCAGCTGTGAAATCCATAACATATCCCGCAAGCGACGGCACAAGCATACCCGGCTATCTGACACTTCCGGTTGGTGGCAGTGGAAAGGGGTTGCCAACGCTCGTGATGCCACATGGCGGCCCTTCATCGCGTGATGAATGGGGTTTTGACTGGATGGCGCAATATTTCGCCGCGCAGGGCTTTGCCGTGTTGCAGCCCAATTTTCGAGGGTCCGCCGGTTTTGGTGAAGACTGGTATGTCGACAACGGCTTTAAGTCATGGCGAACGGCGATTGGCGATGTGAATGATGCAGGTCGTTGGCTGATCAGCCAAGGTATTGCTGACCCAGAGAAATTGGCGATTATCGGCTGGTCATATGGGGGCTATGCGGCGCTTCAGTCGGCGATACTTGACCCGGCTTTATATAAAGCAGTCGTTGCCATTGCCCCGGTGACCGATTTAAAAATGCTTATTGACCAATCGCAAGATTATACCAATTCCCGATTGGTGGCAGACTTTGTCGGGACGGGTGAGCATATCAGATCTGGTTCTCCATTGCACCGCGCAGGCCAGTTGAAAGCACCCGTGTTAATGTTTAGCGGCGATGTGGATATAAACGTCAATATAACGCATGCGCGCGCCATGGATACCGAGTTGCGAAAGCTGGGTAAAGTCAGCGAGCTTGGCGTATATAAGGGACTCGATCACCAATTAGGAGACTCGTCGGCTCGGGCAGATATGTTGCGCCGGGCCAATGCTTTCTTGAGAGAAAAATTAGGCGTGAAATGAAAAAGGGCGGCTCCGAAGGACCGCCCTAAAATTCATGATTGATGGAAAGTCAGATCAGAATTTTGCGCCAATGCCGAGGCCAGCAAAGTTGATGTCTGTGCCGTTCGACAGGATACGGCGATATTCGATCTTGCCGTAAACTTTTTCACCCAGATTGTGTTGATAGCCAGCGCCGATGAACGGATCGCTGGTGCTGCAGCAAAAGCCGAGGCCGCCGACCGCATAGATTTTGCCCTTTTCACCGGCCTTTGCGCCGATGCGCGCGCCAACGCCCCAAAGAACCTTGGAACCGTTTGCCAGAATCTTGTCAGCCGATCCTTCGACGCCGATGAAGGCGCTGTCGCCAAGATCAAAGTCATACCCAGCAGCAACGCCGGTAAATGCTTCAGATGATCCGCCAGCAAAAGCGATGCCGGCGCGGGCTTCGATGCGGCCTTCGCCAGCAGCATAAGCAGGGGTGGCGGTCAAAGCTGCAACAGCAGCAAGGAGTGCAATTTTACGCATATTATAGTCCTTCATTGTTTTTAAGGGATCGTGTTTTGTATTTTTTTGACGACCATATTCATTCAAGCGAAGCGACGGAGAAGTCGTCGATGAACAAGTCGACGTTGATGGGATGTTATGGCCAAATTGTGGCAAAATGCGGTAATACTGATTCAATTAATAATAAAAATGGGGCGCAGAATTACTTCCACACCCCAGAATTATTGTAATCTGAACTAAAGGTTAACGTGAATAGAATTCGACGACCAGATTTGGTTCCATCTTGACCGGGTAAGGAACTTCATCAAGCGTTGGAACGCGAGTGAAAGTTACTTTCGATGCGCCGTCGGTGGCGACATATTCTGGAATGTCGCGTTCAGCCAGGCTCTGTGCTTCGATAACCAGCGCCATTTCCTGGGCCTTGGGGCTGAGCGAGATTTCGTCACCAGCAGCAATGCGGCGTGATGCGATGTTGCACTTCACGCCGTTCACCCGGACGTGGCCGTGCGACACCAATTGACGTGCAGCAAAAACGGTCGGAGCAAATTTGGCGCGGTAGACGACGGCATCAAGGCGACGTTCGAGCAGTCCGATGAGGTTCTGCGACGTATCGCCCTTCATGCTGTCCGCTTCCTGATAGGTGCGCTTGAACTGCTTTTCGGTGACTTCGCCGTAATAGCCCTTCAGTTTCTGCTTGGCCTTCAATTGGAGGCCGTAATCGGAAACTTTGCCCTTGCGGCGCTGGCCGTGCTGGCCGGGGCCATAGTCGCGCCGGTTGACCGGAGATTTCGGGCGACCCCAGATGTTTTCGCCCATCCGGCGGTCGAGCTTATACTTGGCGCTGTTGCGCTTTGACATGGTTTTTCCTTCAATTGCTTTGCATTTCTGCGTTAACCGGAACCGCGCTACACAGAGAAAGTCTGCGCAGGACACCTGCTTCACCGGAGTGCAGGGTCAATTGCGAAGGCGCGCCAATAGCCCATGAGGGTGAAATGTCAATCGGTACTACCTGCGCCAGCCAAACGCATGTGCCACAGAGGGTTCGGCGAGCTTATTTCTTTTTTAGACCGGCTTCTAGGGCTGCAAACTCCTCAATAGTCAATATTGCTTTCCATTCGCTCAATGTTTTGCAGACGCGGCGCTGTAGTCGGGAGCCGGTCATTTCGCTGTCGATGCAGATCTTTTTTTCAACCGTCGCGCTTCCATTGCTATTAACAGATTGAGCTGCGGACAAATTGGCGCATAGCAGCGCAGTTAGAGCAAACGCAGTTGTAAAATATCGCAGGGGCATAACGCAATCCTCATCTTCGTACTGGGGGCTTTCGATATTCTGTGCTGGCGAGGTTAGAGTCAATTACACATGTAGTCGAAACTCTGTCATTGGTCGATAGCATTGGCGTGTTAGTCGAATAACACAGGTTGCCAGCCTAACGAAGGTGCGGGGCCGCCAAAGATCGCAACATCCCGC
>JANNWX010000093.1:0-5176 GCA_031409315.1 Sphingomonadales bacterium
GCGCTTTCCGCCTGCCCCGGAACGTGGTCGGCCCCCGCTTCTTGCGCCGTGCGGACATGGAACGGCTTGACGAGAAACGCCGATAGCACCCAGAATAAGGGAAAAATAGCAACAATGGATGTCCACCGCACGATCGTCACCCCCCCTGGATAATCAACACGTCGACAATCGGCTTCTTGCCGGTCCACTCGGTCGCAACCCGGCGCACGGCAAGCCGGATGGCTTCGCGCAACTTGTTTTCGTCCTTCTCACCGGATGCCGCAGCCTTTTGTGCGGCATCACAGGCTTCTTTAATGAACGAATCTCGATCATCTTCAACCGGCACTCCCTGCAGGCGGACCTGTGCTGATCCAAACATATTGCCCTTGCGGTCGCGCGCAATAGCCACCGACATGACGCCGTGTTCGGCAATTTTGCGGCGTTCGTTGAGCGTTCCGCCGCCCGCTGGCAAAATGACATCGCCGTCAAGCACCAACCGTCCGGTGCGCTCATTACCAACGATCGCTGGCGTTCCCGGCGCAAGCCGCACGACATCACCATTGGATTGCACCAAAGCTTGCGGCACCCCGCATGACCGGCCAAAGCGCGCTTGTTCTGCCATATGGCGGCGCTCACCGTGAACCGGCAGCAACAGTTGCGGCCTGATCCATTCATACATTTTGGCAAGCTCTGGCCGTCCGGGATGGCCCGACACATGCACATGGCCCTGCTTTTCGGTAATCATCACGATGTCTCGTCTGGCCAGCGCATTCTGGATTCGGCCAATCGCCACTTCGTTGCCTGGTATCTGTTTGGACGAAAAGATCACCGTATCGCCCGCATCGAGTTTGACCGGATGTGTCCCTTCGGCGATCCGCGCCAGTGCCGCGCGGGTTTCGCCCTGACCGCCAGTTGCAATGACCATGACGTCTGATGGCTTCAATCCGCTCACGGCGTTGATATCAACCGTTTTTGGAAAGCCCTTGAGATAGCCGTTCGCCTTGGCTGCAGTTATAATCCGGTCCAATGACCGCCCGGCAACGCACAAGGTGCGCTTGGTCTTTTTGGCAACCTCTCCCAGTGTTTGCAGACGGGCTGCGTTCGAGGCAAAGGAGGTCACAACCACCCTGCCCTTAGCGCCGCTCACATATTTCAACAGGTCAGCATAAACGCTCCCTTCGCTACCGCTATCATCCGTGTTGAAGGCATTGGTTGAATCACACACCAAAGCCAGAACGCCTTTATCGCCGATTTTGGTAAGATGCGCAGGCGTTGACGGCTTGCCCATCACCGGCTCCTCGTCCAGTTTCCAGTCGCCGGTGTGAAAGATGCGCCCATAAGGGGTGTCGATCGTTACCGCGCTCATTTCTGGGATTTAATGGGCCAGCGTGACAAAGCGTAACCCAAACGGCCCCATCGAAAAACTACCTTCCATCGGGATTTCGTGGATTTCCACATCATCCAGCAAACCTTCTTCCTCCAATTTCCGCCGGATGAGCGTCGCGGTGAACGGTGTAGCGTAGAGCGGAACGCCAAGATCGGCCGCCAGATAGGGTATCGCGCCAATATGATCTTCGTGCCCGTGGGTCAGGACAATACCGAGCAAATCCTGTTTGCGATCCTCGATAAACTCAAGGTCAGGCAGGATCAGATCAATGCCGGGATAATCAGCGCCACCAAAGGTCAGGCCAAGATCAACCATCACCCATTTGCCCTGACAGCCATAAAGATTGACGTTCATGCCAATCTCGTCCGATCCGCCAAGCGCCAGGAATAGCAGTTCGTTTCCGGGTGTTGTCACAGTTTACTCTCGATTCTGATATAATAGGGCAAGGCCCCGCAACGTCAGGTCGGGCTCGACCGCGTCAAAAAGATGTTTGTGCTGCTGGAACAGCGGGGCAAGACCGCCCGTTGAGATGACCAGTACCGGTTGCCCGATTTCGGCTTTCATCCGGCCAATAAGCCCTTCGATCATCGAAACATAGCCCCAATAAATGCCGATCAACATCTGATCCTCGGTGTTGGTGCCGATCACGCTGTCGGTCGCGGGCGCTTCGATAGCGATCCGGGGCAACATTGCCGCCGCGCTGACCAATGCTTCGAGCGAAAGGTTGACGCCCGGCGCAATAATGCCGCCGCGATACGATCCGTCTTCGCCAATATGATCAACAGTTGTGGCTGTACCAAAACTGATGACGATTTTGTTTCCGGCAAATAGCGCCTGTGACGCGATGGCGTTCAAAGCCCGGTCTGCGCCAACCGCGCGCGGTTCATCGACCTTGAGTTTTATGCCCCAGTCAAGCGCCCCGCGCCCGGCAATGCCAGCCTCAACATCAAAATACTTCTTGGCCAGCATCTGCAAATTGTGGAGGGCACGCGGCACAACAGTCGAAATTGCGACCGCAGTTACGTCGACCTTTGAAAAGCCTTCAATAGCCAGCAATTGATAGAGCCAGGGCGCATATTCATCCGCCGTGCGCCGTGCATCCGTCGCAATCCGCCAGCGCGTTTTGATCGTATCGCCGTCAACCAGAGCGAATTTTATATTGGTATTTCCGGCTTCAATCGCGAGCAACATTGCCCCATCCTTCACAACAGAAAAACATCGCCCGCGTGAATGGCACGGAAGCTGCCATCCGCCAAGCGCAGCCGCAACGCGCCGTCGGCTTCAAGCCCGTCAAACTGGCCATTCATGCTTTGACCATCGCCAAGATTGACGATGAGGTCGGTGCCGCGTGGATGGGCGTCGGCTTCCCATGCTGCCCGGATCGGTGCCAAACCTCCATTTCGCCACACTTCGAGCCAGGTTGCAAAGACACCGACAAGCTCTTGGCAAAAGTGGCCCGGATCAGGGCGTTCAAGCCCAAGGGCAGCGAAGCTCGTCACAGGCCGGTCAAGCCCCACTGGATGGAAACCCAGATTGGCACCAAAACCTATAACAACCGCGTCGTCGGCCCGTTCAAGCAATATGCCGGCAAATTTGGCGTCGCCAATCATAAGGTCATTAGGCCATTTGATCGTTACCACTCTCCCCGGGGCATAGGACGCAGTTACGCGGGCAAGCGCAATTACCGCCACAAGGGCGAGCGTGGCTGGTTGTGGCTCACCTAGACTAACCCTTACAATCGTGCTGGCATAAAGGTTGCCTATTGGCGACTGCCAGCCCCTGCCCAAACGCCCCCGCCCGGCTGTCTGTGTCTCGGCACGGAGCCAACTTCCCTCCGCTGCACCTGATCGCGCAAGTGCCAACATATCGTCATTGGTTGACGTGGTTTCGGAGACGATATGAATCAGATGAGTCAGAACAAGGCCCCGGCCGCAGCGCCGCTTGCAGCGCCAAGTGCGGGTATCAACAGATAGCCAAGCACAAGCACCACTGATGACACCGCAATCACACCCGCCTCGACATAGCTTTGGACGGGTTTGAACGGGGTGACAGGTTCATCAAAATACATCAGCTTGATGATGCGAAGATAATAATAGCAGCCAATGACCGATCCCACTGCCCCGATCACGGCCAGCGGAAACAACCCGGCCTTGGTTGCGGCGAAGAAAACCAGCAGCTTGGGCCAGAAACCGAACAAGGGCGGGATACCGGCAAGGCTGAACATCATGATCGCAAGTGCCGCCGCCAATGCCTTGTTGTTCCGCGAAAGGCCGGACAGGCTGGCAATATCCTCGACATAACGGCCACTCGCATCGCGCATTTGCAACACACAGGCAAAAGTGCCCAGCGTCATGACAGTGTAAACCGCCATATAACTCATCGTCGCGGCAACGCCCTCGACACTGCCCGAGGCCAGTCCGATCAGCGCAAAACCGATATTATTGATCGACGAATATCCAAGCAGCCGCTTGATATTGCTTTGCCCGATCGCGCCAACCGCCCCCAATATGACCGACGCAAGCGCCATGAAGATCAGGATTTGCTGCCATACCTGCTCCGCCGGGCCCATAGCAACAATTGTAAGGCGGACCAGCAGCGCGATTGCCGCAACCTTGGGGGCGCTGGCAAAAAAGGCGGTGACAGGTGTCGGCGCACCTTCATAAACGTCGGGCGTCCACATGTGGAACGGCACAGCGGAAATTTTGAAAGCAAGGCCAGACAGGACAAAGACGATGCCGAACAATTCGCCCATATTCACGCCGTTGGCCAATGCAGCGGCGATCCCGGCATAACCCGTTGTCCCCGCAAAGCCGTAGAGCAACGAGATGCCGTATAGCAGAATACCACTCGCCAAGGAGCCAAGGACGAAATATTTAAGCCCTGCTTCGGCAGCGCGGCCATCGGTGCGCATAAAGCTTGCCAGAACATAGGCCGACAGGCTCTGCAATTCCAACCCGACATACAGCGTCAACAGATCACTCGCCGACACCATCATCCCCATACCGACAGCGGAAAAAAGGATCAGCACCGGATACTCGGCCCGTAACCGGTCTTCGCTCGCAAAGAATCGCGGCGACAAGGCAATCGCCACCCCCGCTGCTAGGTAAACGAGAAGCTTGGCAAAATTGCCAAAAGCATCGGCGCGGTAGAGGCCGTCAAAGGCATCGCCCGCCATGCCGGATTGGGCAAATCCGGCCGCCGCCAACAGCGCAATTGCCACCCAATTGGCAAATTTTGTTGATCTGTCACCAACGAAAGCGGCAACCATCATCAAGGCGATTGCCCCGGTCGACAAGATGATTTCAGGCGCGGTCAGCAAAAGCGAGGTTGTCATAGACATTAGTGGGCTTCCCCGTGGCTGGCATGGGGATCGGCGACCGCTGGATTGCCCATCTGTATCTGCGCATCACCCGCCGGTGTTGCCGGGGCAATGCGCGCCAGCAGCACGGTCACATCTTGGCGCATCGGGGCCATGAAACTTTCAGGATAAACCCCCATCCAAAGTGTCGCCGCGGCAATCGGCGCAAGGATGATCCATTCCCGCGGTGTCAGATCGGCCATTGCCGCTGCATCCTCATTCTTTGAAAGTCCAAAGGCAACCCGGCGGTAGAGATAAAGCATATAGGCGGCGCCCAGAATGATCCCGGTTGTGGCGACGGCGGCAACCCAGCTATTGGCTTCATAGGCCCCAACCAAGGCTAAAAATTCGCCGACAAAATTCGCCGTTCCGGGCAAGCCAACACTCGCCATCGTGAACAGCATGAAGAACAAAGCATAATAAGGCATATTGTTGGAAAGCCCGCCGTAGCG
>JANNWX010000094.1:0-10435 GCA_031409315.1 Sphingomonadales bacterium
GGCGCAGTCGAGAAGGCGATGTGGTTCATCGTTTCGAGGCTGCAACGACGTCCAGCGAGCGGGACTGGCAATCCCCATGGGTCAGGATCATCTCACCTTGGTATTAGTCTGTTCCGATAGCCCGATCTTAGGCCGCAAGCAATGGTTTTGCGACGGTGACCCTGTCGCGCCCGCCGCGTTTGGATTCGTAGAGCGCAACGTCGGCAGCAATATAAAGCGCCCGCCAATCACGTTCGGTTTCCAGCGACCCTTGTGCAACACCAACGCTAACGGTGACACGTTCCCCTTTGCTGCTGGCGGTCAACGAAACAGCGGCGCGCACCTGCTGTCCCAATGTCTCACCGGCGCCTGGGCCGCAGGCAATGGCAAACTCCTCGCCGCCAATCCGTCCGACTGTTGAATCAGCAGGAGCAATCTGCCGCAACGCCTCGGCAACGGCGCAGATGATTTGATCGCCGTGATCATGGCCTTTGCGGTCATTGATCAGCTTGAAACGGTCGATATCGATCAACAGCAATGTCCGGTCGCCTTGGCCGCCTGTTGCTCTGGCAAGAAATGCCCGGCGGTTGTGAAGACCGGTTAGCGAGTCGGTTTCGGCAAGGATGGTCAACGCGCCTTCACGTCCGCGTGCCTCATCACGTTCCTGACGCAAGTTGCGGATCCGCCATCCCATGCCAAGCGCCGACACCAGAACCTCAAGGACAAGCACGATGAACAGCCCGACATCAAACAAAGACGAACTGACCGTCACGATGTTCAGCGCCCATAAACCGCGCACAAAGGAGAAACCGAATGGCAGTGTCCAGCCAATAATCAACAGCCAGATGGCACTGCTCCCCCTACGGGCGGCGACAATGGCGCATGCCGCCATCATGATGATCGCAACCATCAACGCACCGTAAAAAAGCTGGTCCATCAATCGCCAGGCAAAATCGATATTGATCGACCGGATCAGCGTGATCATCAACGGCAGGACCGCCACAATCCGCTGCGCGGCGACCATGCGGGCAGGCAATATGCCGGATTCCAGAAAGCTCAGCAAAAAAGCCGGGGCCGCTAACAGGCAGGCCGAAATGGCAAAATTGTTCAGCCTCACCTGATCAAATGTCGACCAATCCGGATAGAGGAGAAAAATCCCGCCCGACCAAGAGAATGCGAACGACAGGATCGACAAAGAAAACAGGCAGTAATGGAGCTGGAATCGCTGTTTCATCACGAAAAACAACGAAAGATTGAAAACCAGCATTGCCCCGACAATGCCAGCGAAAAATCCGTAGAACAGATGAAATCCGGCATCGACACGGGATCGAACCGATGCGCTGTCAATGCCCGCGCGCGGTGCCAACCCGCGAATGGCGTGCGCGCCTTCCACCCGCACCAAAATGGCGGTGATGGCACTATCCCGACTGGGTAGATTATAGACAACATCGCCGCTGGAAAAAATCTGTCGTGCGCCCATCGATGTGGTTGGAGATTCGATAATTTTACCGTCGGCATAGCGTATGAAGATATGTTCGGTTCGCTCGCGCCCCAAAGCATGACGGAAACGAAGTGGATCGTGCGCAGGGGCGACAAGGTTCAACCCGTCGAACAAGGCCCAGTTGGTCCGCTCTTCGGCATAGGCGTAGCGATCAGCGCAGGTGAACTGGCCAATCATTGCAAACACCTCGCTTACCGATTCGGTGCTTGATGTCGACAAAGTGCAGGGCGCGGCGAGTGTCAATTTGACCGGATTTGCGCGCGCGTCTTGAGGCAGTGTCCAGCACAGGAACACCAATGCGCCCAAAATAATCTGCCTCAGGATGCCCAAGCCCTGATATTCCTCCACGTTTTTTCCACGGGAAGCCTAATCTGAAATGGTTTATATGATGTTGAGAAACCCGGCCTTGCTCTGAGTATATTCCACGCCTATAGGGCCAATGTCTTCTCCACATCGTCACACATGCTGGGGTCGGGGCCGCAAGGTTCCGACGACGGAAGCTTTTTGTTTGGAGCCTGAACCCGATGGCGGATATCGCCGCATTGACAAAGCTGATTGAACCCCATGCCGAGGCACTGGGGCTTAAAATCGTGCGCGTCGCCATGTTTGGTGGGAAAAGCGATCCAACGTTGCAGGTAATGGCCGAACGACCCGACACGCGGCAGTTGGTGCTTGATGATTGTGCGGCGCTGTCCCGAAGCATTTCTGAAATGCTTGATGTCGAAGACCCGATTGAAGAGGCGTATCGGCTTGAAGTCAGCTCGCCCGGAATTGACCGTCCGCTCACCCGTCTCTCAGATTATGCCGATTGGGCTGGGTTTGATGCGCGTTTGCGGCTGAGCGAAGCGGTTGATGGCCGCAAGCAGATTGACGGTCGGCTGCACGGCGTTGACGGGGACATGATCCTGATCACACCGGCCAAAGTTGCAGATCCTCTGCACATAAATTTTGCTTTGGTTAGCAGTGCCAAATTACTGCTGACCGACGCTTTAATCAAGGCCACTGCGCCGCTTTCCAGCGACGGCGCAGACAGTATTTCACAAGAGAGGTAAGTTCACCATGTCGACCCCCATTTCCGCCAATAAGGCCGAATTGCTGGCAATTGCCGATGCCGTTGCCCGCGAAAAGCTGATCGACAAGGCGATTGTGCTTGAGGCGATGGAGGATGCAATCCAGCGTGCTGCGCGCTCGCGCTACGGCGCTGAAAATGATATTCGCGCGAAAATTGACGTCGAAACCGGGGACATGCGGTTGTGGCGTGTTGTAGAAGTTGTCGAGCAAGTTGACGACTATTTCAAACAGGTCAGCCTACCCGATGCCAAGAAGCTCGACAAGGAAGCGGCAATGGGCGATTTCATTGTCGACCCCCTGCCGCCCATCGAATTTGGCCGGATTGCAGCACAAGCCGCCAAACAGGTCATTTTCCAGAAGGTCCGCGACGCCGAACGCGAGCGGCAGTTTGAAGAATTCAAAGACCGGACGAACGAAATCATCACTGGCGTCGTCAAACGTGTTGAGTTTGGCCATGTCGTCGTTGATCTTGGTCGGGCCGAAGGCGTGATCCGCCGCGACCAGCAAATTCCGCGCGAAGTCGCCCGCGTTGGCGACCGCGTTCGATCACTTATCATGAACGTCCGCCGCGAAAATCGCGGGCCGCAGATTTTTCTCAGCCGAGCGCATCCCGAATTCATGAAAAAACTGTTCGCACAGGAAGTGCCTGAAATCTATGATGGCATCATCGAGATCAAGGCCGCAGCCCGTGACCCCGGCAGCCGTGCCAAAATTGGCGTGATCAGCCGTGACAGCTCGATTGATCCGGTCGGCGCCTGCGTTGGCATGAAGGGCAGTCGGGTTCAGGCTGTCGTGCAGGAAATGCAGGGCGAGAAAATCGATATCATTCCCTGGTCTGAAGACACGGCAACCTTTGTGGTGAACGCGCTGCAACCCGCAACCGTCGCCCGCGTTCTGATCGATGAGGAAGAAGGCCGGATCGAAGTGGTCGTCCCCGACGATCAATTGAGCCTGGCCATCGGTCGGCGCGGCCAAAACGTGCGGCTGGCGTCGCAACTGACTGGTTCTGCGATCGACATCATGACCGAAACCGATGCCAGCGAAAAGCGTCAGAAGGAATTTGTCGAAAATTCCGAAATGTTCCAGAACGAACTCGATGTTGACGAAACACTGGCCCAATTGCTGGTCGCTGAAGGCTTCGCTAGCCTTGAGGAAGTCGCCTATGTCGACGTGTCGGAAGTTGCGAGCATCGAAGGTTTTGATGATGATCTGGCGGCCGAACTTCAGAGCCGGGCCCAAGAGGCGTTGGACCGCCGCGAAGCCGCCAGCAAAGTCGAACGTCAGGCATTGGGCGTCGACGATGCCATCGCCGCGATGCCGCATCTGACCGAAGCCATGCTGGTCACCCTTGGCAAAGCCGGTATCTTTACGCTCGATGACCTAGCCGATCTTGCAACCGATGAATTGATCCAGAAAAAACGGGTCGAGGCAAGGCGCAAGCCAATCCCCGGCAAACCCGTAGCCGCCGAACCAAAGGGCGGCGTCCTCGCCGACTATAACCTCTCCGAACAACAGGGTAATGAGATCATCATGGCTGCGCGCGCGCATTGGTTTGAGGATGAAGGGCTCGAAAATGAGGGAGACGCTGATGCGGCCCCCTCAGCATGAGCGCGATCACGAGCCTGAACGCCGCTGCATAATCACCGGTGATCGCGGCCCCAAAGCGGGGCTGATCCGGCTTGCGCTTGGCCCGGACGGCCAGGTTGCCCCCGATGTTCGTGCGCGGGCGCCGGGACGCGGAGCATGGATCGGCGTGGATCGCGCGGCACTGGAAACGGCGATGGCCAAAGGTAAGTTGAAGGGCGCCCTTGCGCGGGCCTTCAAAGCACAGGCCGTTGTGATCCCCGACGATATCGCCGCATTGACGGAGGCGGCGCTTGCCCGCACCGCGCTTGACCGGTTGGGGTTAGAGGCGCGTGCTGGAAACTTGTTGACCGGTTCTGACCGGATCGAGGAGGCCGCACGCGCAGGCAAGGTCCGACTGCTCCTTCACGCCAGTGACGCGGCAGAAGACGGCAATCGCAAACTTGATCAGGCATGGCGCGTTGGCCGTGAAGCAGAAGGGTCGGGGCATGTTGGTCTGGTTCTGGGCATTGACCGCGCGGTATTGAGCGCGGCGCTTGGACGGGACAATGTAGTCCATATCGCGCTGACGGATCAGGCGGCAACCGACAGGGTCGGTCGCGTCATTGCCCGTTGGCATCATTTTATCGGCCGCAACACCGATGCTTTGCCTTGCGAAATTGACGCGCAAGGTTCACGGGGTCGCGGCGCATCTTAGTTTTTGAAGGATTTGGGTTAAGGCAATGAGCGATACTGAAAAACCAAAGCTGGGCATGCGCGCGCCCCTTGGACTTAAACGGACGGTTGAAACCGGTCAGGTGAAGCAAAGCTTCAGCCACGGGCGGTCGAACACCGTGGTTGTCGAGGTGAAACGCAGGCGTCTTTTGGGCTATCCCGGCGAGGCCGAAGTCGCTGTGCCTGATGTCAAGGTCGAGGTTGCGGCGCCGCATCCACCTCCGCCACCTCCACCGCCCCCTCCAAAGCCTGCTGAACCTTTGTTAAGCCGCCAAGAATTGCAGGCAAAGCTTTTACGCGAAGCAGAAGAGGCCCGCCTTTCCTCTCTTGAAGACGCTCGCCGCCGCGACGATCATGCAAAGCGCGCAAATACGGACGACGAAAAACGCCGCGCAGAAGAAAACCGCAAGGCAGAAGAAGCCGCTGAAGCCGCGCGCATCATCGCCGAAGAAGAAGCGCGTCTGGCCGCACTTGCCGCAGAGCGATCGGCGGCAACGGCCGCGCCCTCGGCCGCGCCCGCCGATGATGACGATGGCCGCGGACCACGTCGCCACGGGCCTGCTGGGGCCGCGCGCAAGGTAGAGCCAGAGCGCCCTTCGCGGGGCCGCATGGGCGATGATCGCCGCCAATCCGGCAAGCTGACGGTAACACGCGCGCTCGACGACGGCGACGATGCCCGGGCTCGCTCGCTCGCCGCGCTTAAACGCGCACGCGAAAAGGATCGCCGTTCGCACGGCGCGGGTAGCGCACAGGCCAAGCAGGTACGCGATGTTGTTGTGCCAGAATCGATCACCGTCGGTGAACTTGCCAACCGCATGGCCGAACGCGGTGCCGATCTGGTCAAAGCTTTGTTCAAAATGGGTATGCCGGTCACGATCAACGCGATGATTGATCAGGATACCGCCGAATTGCTGGTCACAGAATTTGGCCATAACATCACCCGGGTTTCTGATGCCGACATCGAGATTGACAGCGACGCCGACGTCGATGCGCCCGATACATTGGTCAGCCGCCCCCCGGTTGTCGCCATCATGGGGCATGTCGATCACGGCAAGACGAGCCTACTTGATGCGTTGCGCGGTACGGATGTGGTTGCTGGTGAAGCGGGCGGCATTACCCAGCATATCGGCGCGTATCAGGTGACAATGAAAGACAAGTCGAAAATCACCTTCCTCGATACGCCGGGGCATGAAGCCTTTACTGAAATGCGCGCACGCGGTGCCAACGTCACCGATATCGTCATTCTGGTCGTTGCCGCCGATGATGGTCCCAAGCCGCAAACCGTGGAAGCGATCAACCATGTGAAGGCAGCGGGCGTGCCGATGATTGTCGCCATTACCAAATCAGACAAGCATGAGGCTGATGCCCAGAAAGTGCGTGAGCAGCTTCTGCAATATGAAGTGATCGTCGAATCGTTGTCTGGTGACGTGCAGGAAGTTGAAGTTTCGGCGAAAGCGAAGACAGGCCTTGATGATCTGATCGCAAAAATCCAGCTACAAGCCGAATTGTCCGAACTGTCTGCGAACCCCAATCGTCAGGCCGAGGGCAAGGTGATCGAAGCAAAACTCGACAAGGGTCGCGGCCCGGTGGCTACCGTCCTCATCCAGCGTGGCACGCTGCGCACTGGCGACATTTTCGTCGTCGGCAGCGAAAGCGGCCGTGTCCGCGCGATGGTCGATGAGAAGGGCGTGCAGTTGAAAGAGGCTGGCCCGTCGATGGCGGTTGAAGTGCTCGGCCTTGGCGGCGTGCCGTCGGCTGGCGATACGTTGACTGTGGTCGATAACGAAGCCCGGGCGCGTGAAGTTGCTGCCTACCGCTCCAGCATCGCCACCGCGAAACGCACTGGCACTGGCCCTGCCAGCCTTGAATCGATGTTCTCGGCGCTCAAGGAAAAACAGGCGCAGGAATATCCATTGGTCATCAAGGGCGATGTCCAAGGCACGGTCGAAGCGATTATCGGCAGTCTTGCAAAGATTCCCGATGAAGACATCAAGGTCCGCATCCTGCATGCTGGCGTTGGTGGCATCACCGAAAGCGATGTTACTTTGGCCGGCGCATCAGGCGCTCCGATCATCGGTTTCAATGTCCGCGCGAATGCCAAGGCGCGGGAGATTGCCGAACGGCAAAAGGTTGCGCTCAAATATTATGACGTGATCTATGACCTGCTCGACGATATTCGCGCGGGTATGGCGGGGCAGTTAGGGCCGGAATTTTTCGAAACGGTCGTTGGCCGCGCCGAAATCCGCGACGTCTTTGCAGCTGGCAAGCACGGCAAGGCGGCGGGCTTGCTGGTTACCGAAGGCTATATCAAGAAGGCGCTTCGTGCCCGCGTTACCCGCGACGATGTGATCATCTATACCGGATCGATTGCGTCGCTGCGGCGGTTCAAGGACGATGTCGCCGAAGTGCGTGCCGGGCTTGAATGCGGCATCACGCTGGAGGCAACAACCGACATCAAGAAAGGCGACTTCCTTGAAACGTTTGAAGTCGAGGAGAGAGAGAGGACGCTCTGAACTATGGCCCTATATGGCTCCATGCTTTATGTTTGCGACAAGTGCTTCGACTACTATCCGGTCAGGAGGATCAACAAGATCGGCCCAGTATCGTCTAAGCAGGGCGCGGTAACATTTCAAAGGGTTGAACTCGACGATGGAAAAGTCATAGAGGTACCCACAGATGAAATTGATCGCATAGCTGATCCAATTGTAGGGATAGTGCCAGCAAATGGCGAAGATAAGCTGCTGATCTACTGTGATGATGGTCCGGGCGAAGCTGATATCGACAGCTACCCGGTCTTGGGATGGGCCTTAATGCAGTCCGGTCTTTGTAAGCCGTTAACCTATGGCGGGTTACCAGAAGTATGGTCTCCTAGCGATGGCATTGAATTGAAAGATGGAACTGTCGTGGTTCCCTTCAACCATGTATTTAATGATCGTGTCGAATTTCGCAGTCATTGTCGAGGTGATAAATAGCAGTGGTGCAGCCACCAGAAACAAAATCCGTCCGCACCCTGCGCGTGGGTGAGCAGGCGCGCCATGTTCACAACCTGAGGTAGCTTTCGCAACCGACGTTACGTTTAGATCTCACGGCTTGAAACGAGTTCCGATTATCGGAAATTCCTTGTTGCGCTCTTCCCGATATGTTATAAGCGAGGAGTGAAGATTGTCATCTCAAAGGCAGCAGGGCGGGCGCTTCGGCGGTCAAACAAGCGCATATTATTGACCCAGAAGATTTTGCTATTGTCGACAGAGCCGGAAGTCTTGGATGCAAATGTGGTA
Source organism: Sphingomonadales bacterium (assembly GCA_031409315.1). Lineage (GTDB taxonomy): Bacteria > Pseudomonadota > Alphaproteobacteria > Sphingomonadales > Sphingomonadaceae > Aquisediminimonas. Next base: position 8,128 of record JANNWX010000094.1, read on the forward strand.
AGGCTGCAAGGACGGTCTGATTTTCGCCTGAGGGTTCAGGACTGGCGTATCATTTTCCGATTGGAGAAAGACTCGCTGATTATAGACGAGATCGAACCACGCGGTTCAATTTATGAGGACAGGTCATGACGGTTCAATTTGTCGAAGTTGGCGGTCAGAAGATCGCGATGCTGCCTGCGGCCGACTATGATCAACTGGTTGATATGGCCGAGAACAACGCCGATGTTCTGGCTGCCGAAAAGGCAGAATCAAGGCGTCTTGATGGCGAGGAATATGTGCCCTTTTCGTTGATTGAGTCAGTCGTTAACGGGGAGAATGCTTTACGCGTCTGGCGCAATTATCGGGGGATGACGATCGAAAAACTGGCGGCCATTGCCGGAACCAGAAAAGCGATGGTGTCGGACATGGAAAACGGCAAGGCATATGGCAAACCGGCCCTTTGGCGGGCGCTTGCAGATGCTCTCGACGTGACCGTTGACGACATTCTCCCCGAGTCATGACCACCACCACCCCAGAAACCAAATCCGTCCGCACGCTCCGTGTTGGCGAACAAGTGCGCCATGTTCTTTCGGAAATACTGGCGCGCGGCGATGTGCATGATGATCTGCTAACCAAGCATCCTGTATCGGTGACCGAGGTCCGCATGTCCCCGGACTTGCGGCACGCGACGGTGTTTGTGAAGCCTTTGCTCGGACAGAATGAAGAAGCCGTCATCAAAGCGCTGCGCACCAACACCGCCTATCTACAGCGCGAAGTGGCGAGCCGCGTACAGCAGAAATATGCCGCAAAACTGAAATTCTTGGCTGACGAAAGCTTTGATGAAGGCGGCCATATCGACCAGTTGCTCAAAGCCCCGAAGGTCGCACAGGATTTGACAGGGAATTGACAAACGACGCGATAAGACGCATCTTACCATCATGAATATGGAAACAAAACTATCCGCCAAAGGGCAGATCGTCATTCCCAAGGACGTACGTGACCGTATGCGGCTAGAAGTCGGTGAAATGTTCGAGGTGGTCGAGCGCGAAAATGAGGTTGTACTGAGGCGAAAAAATGGACGCCGCGCCACGCCCGCGGCGCAAGCGGTGGCCGATGCCGTACGCGAGATTCAATCCTTTTACAGATACGATGGGCCGCCAGTTTCCATTGAGGATATGGACAAAGTCGTCAAAGAAGCCATGACCCGAGGGTTTCGCCGCGAGTATGGCAAAGAGTGAAATCGCTCGACACCAACATATTTGCTCGCTGGATCATGCGCGACGATACCGTCCAAGCCGCCGCTGCGGATGCCGTTCTGGGGCAACCCTTTCAAATCACAACCTCTGTGCTGGTAGAACTTGGCTGGGTGCTCGGATCGATCGGGGGCATGGGGCGGTCGGATCTTGCTCGCAGTCTGGGTTTGATCCTGAATCTGCCTACAGCAAATGTTGAGGGCGGGTCCGTTGTGCGCTGGGCTGTTGAAAGATTCGCGACGACGGGCGACCTTGCTGACCTTGTCCATCTAGCTTCATCGACGGGAGCGGAGGCATTTGGGACATTCGACAAACAATTGTTAAAAGATGCAGGCCCTAATGCGCCAATTATTGTGCTGGACCTTAACCCCTGATGGCAAAACTCTATTTCTATTACGGCTCGATGAATGCCGGCAAATCGACCACCTTGCTACAGGCGGATTTTAATTACCGTGAACGCGGAATGGAAACGATGCTGTGGACGGCGGCGCTCGACAACCGGTACGGCCAAGGTGCCGTCTCGTCACGGATCGGCCTGCGGGCAGACGCGCACAAATTTGATCCCGAAACCGACATTTTTGTCGAAATCGCCGCTGAACATGCCAAGCGACCGCTGGCCTGCATCATGGTCGATGAGGCGCAATTCCTGTCGAAGGAACAAGTTTTCGGCATCGCCCGGGTCTGCGACGAACTGGGCATTCCGGCGCTGTGCTACGGTCTGCGCACCGATTTTCAGGCAGAGCTTTTCCCCGGCAGCGCACAATTGCTGGCGCTTGCAGACCAGTTGATCGAGTTAAAGGCCGTCTGCGAATGCGGTAGCAAATCGACGATGAACCTGCGTGTCGATGCCGGAGGCCGCGCAGTCAAGCAAGGCGCACAGACCGAGGTTGGCGGCAATGACCGCTATGTTGCCCTGTGCCGCAAACATTTCATGGAAAAAGTCCGTGACTGAACTCTATGTCGCGTTGGAGCATGAGGGATTGCGACTCGACCCCCTGAAGCAGGCGCACCGAGAGGGCCTGCGCGCGGCCTGCGCCGAGGATGCGGACATCTGGGCCATCTCTCCGTTTTCCTAT
>JANNWX010000095.1:0-1786 GCA_031409315.1 Sphingomonadales bacterium
ATCCATTGCAATTTTTGCAGAGATTTTGTTGGTCTCATCTTTTCCTCCTTCTTGCGACCGAGCCCAATTTTGAATTGCTATTACACACCGGGCAGCGATGTAATTTGGTGCGATTATCGGATGGCCGGCAGGAAATCTCCACTTTATGAGATATCCATCCGGCATCAGTCCGCAGAATTTTATCTTATATCGCCTGATTATATTGAACGGCTTAGTGATTTTTTGGAGATTGACGCGAATTGTTGTGGCAGGCTGTTGTTTGGCAATTTCAACTGGTTTGCGCCCATCAACTCCTGGTAGCGCAGTGTTTTTTGCAATAAGCTTAGCTACATCCAATATGGCCAATTTGTTATTGCAAACATACTCCGTATGATAGCGATATTTTGCTAATCAGGCCAATAAATGCGCCAAAAAATATCCTCTGCGAATAATGCTTATGTGTTTCAATTAATGATTTTGAACGAAATCTCACCAATTCGGATCAAGTTTACTAAATGTTAGCTGTCCTACCGTTATCAATTTTCTCCTGATCCATCGCCAGCGGGAATCTGGCTTGGTCGCAAATGGTTTAGGGTGGGCATCTATCGTGTTTGGTGTGCGTTGCGTATTTTTGCTTCTGTGCGGTGTCGCGTTGGCACCGGCCGCCTTTGCGCAGTCGGTTCCGGGTCAGGTCAACCGCGATGCCGAGCGGCTTCAAGAAATTGAACGCGAACGCCAGCGCGCGCGCGAAGAGCGGTTCCGCCAATCGCAATCCGCCCCGCCGCAGGCGACCCAAGTAGCGCCCGAGACTGAGCTTACCGCCGATGCAGGCGGTTGTGCCGCCGTGCGCAGTGTTCAAATCAAAGGCATGGCGCGCTATGCGCAGAGCGCGTTTGCCGCCGATCTTGCCAAGCTGACCGGCGACTGTGTTTCGATTGCCGATATAAACGCCGTCCTGCGCACCATCACAAACCGCTATATTGCCGACGGCTATGTCACCTCACGCGCAGTGATCGGCCCACAAGATTTGAAAAGCGGCGTACTTGAGATCATCGTGATCGAAGGCCAGCTTGAAGCGATTAGCAGCGAAGGCGTTGGCACGAAGCGCAAATACCGCAAGGGTGAACTCGCCGCCGCTTTCCCCGGCACCAAGGGCCGCCAGCTCAACCTACGCGATTTGGAACAAGGCGTTGATCAGCTTGCCCGGCTTGGCAGTGCTGAGCCTGATATCGACATTACCCCGGCTGAGCTTCCCGGTGCGAGTAACTTGATCGTCCGCCGCAAACGCGTGGATACGCCCTTGCGCGCAAGCTATGCGGTCAACAATGACGGCTCGGCCAATACAGGCCGCATTCAATCAACCGCGTCGCTTGATATTGATAGCCCGCTGGGCATTGCTGATTTCTGGTCACTTTATTACTCGCGCGATCTTGAAAATAAAGATGGTCGCGGCAGCGAAGGTTACGGTGCGTTTGTCTCAATCCCTTACGGCTACACCACGTTGACGCTATCAGGTGGACGCTTCAGCTTCGATTCAATCCTTCAGGGCGTTGACCAAGCGTTTGCGAACACGGGCGTTTCAACCAACGGCTCAGCAACGCTTGATCATCTGCTCATGGGTGTGCATGCATAATTATAAGCGAAAAGTGGAGCGCGGAACAGTTTTGTGTTTCCGGGACGTCGACGCATACATATATATGGAAAGAACACACATCGCAGGGGCAAGACGAGGCAAGAAGCAGGCCTAGGGGCCCAAGGCCAGCCCAGCACCACCTGTCATGATCATGATCAGAGCTCGAGGCTCGGG
>JANNWX010000096.1:0-2800 GCA_031409315.1 Sphingomonadales bacterium
GTCTTTCGACCGGTCGGTAATCTGCATCGTCCCGTCGGGATGGAGCACCGATACATCGCCGGTATCAAACCACTGGCCATCTTGGGTCGCGTCGGCATCTGCTTTGAAATAGCGTTTGATCACCCAAGGGCCGCGAATTTGAAGTCGGCCAGAACTTGTTCCATCGCGCGGCTGAACCACGCCATTGTCGTCAACAACCCGCAGTTCGACGCCAAAGGGCACGCGCCCTTGTTTGCAAACGACGTCGATCTGCTGCTCCAGCGTCAGACCGTCCCAATCCGCGCTAGGGGCACCCATTGTCCCAATCGGCGATGTCTCGGTCATGCCCCATGCGTGGGCCACCCGGACGCCTTGCTCCATCAACCGCGCGATCATAAACCGGGGGGCGGCCGATCCGCCGATCGTCACAAGCCTTAATTTGCCAAGGCCACCTCCTACGGCATCAAGATGCTGGAACATCGCCAACCAGACCGTCGGCACGCCCGCCGAATGGGTCACGCCCTCATCAAGTATAAGCTGGTGGAGTGCAGGCGCTTCGTTGACCACACTGAACACGAATTTGACGCCCGCCGCCGCACCCGCAAACGGCAGCCCCCAGCTTGCCGCATGGAACATCGGCACAATGGGGAGGAGCACCGACTGGCAACTCAGATCAAAAATACTGGGCGCTATTTCCGTCATGGCATGCAGCATGTGCGACCGGTGTTCATAGAGAACGCCCTTTGGATGTCCGGTTGTGCCGCTGGTGTAACAGAGCATGCACGGGTCGCGCTCATCCCCTTGATACCAGTCGTAGTGGCCGTCATAGTTTGACAGCAAAGAAGTATAATCATCGTAACAAATGTAATTGGCGACGTTGGCAAGGTGCGGCTTCAATCGGTCGATCAGCGGTTGAAACTGTGCATCATACAGCAGCACACGGTCTTCGGCATGATTGATGATATAGATCAAATCTTCATCAAACAGCCGCGTGTTGACGGTGTGGATGACGCCGCCAAAACCGATAGCACCGTACCAGGTCGCCAAATGGCGGTGATGGTTCATCGCAATCGTGCCAACCCTGTCGCCGGGCTGCAATCCCATCGCAACAAAAGCCTGGGCAAGCCGCTTGGCATCATCGGCAACACCGGCCCAATTGCTGCGTTCAATCTGCCCGTCTGCCCAGCGGGTTATGATTTCGCGGTCACCGTGCTCGCGAGCGGCGTGGTCTATTAAATGCGTAACCCGTAATGACCAGTCCTGCATACCACCCAGCATCTTCATTTCTCCACTTTCACGCTGTTATTGTGCGCTTAGATACCAAAGGCAAGAGGGGCTGGCGACGCGCACCTAGGGTCAGGACCTGTTAAATTCACGTTCGTGATGGGGTGTTATCGGGATGAGGTGCTAGGAGAACAAGTAAAAGCGTAGCCTAGCCTACATTTTTACTTGTTCGACGAAGCAGATCGCCCGAGAATATCCCACCGGAGGCGACGTCAGATTTGGCCCGTGGAGTCGTTGCTCGGTTGCGAAATAGTCACGCTATTCCGCTGCACTCGCGCCTACCCACGGACCAAATCTGGCATCGTCACAAACGTGAATTTAACAGGTCCTGACCCTAAGCCCCCGCATGCCGACCGCGCCGCCGCCGATAGACAAGCCACCCGGCGATACCGATCAGCCCTATGATCCACGGCAAAATCCGCAACAAACGCGGTATGGCAACTTCACGGACGGCATTTTCAAAAATCTGGTCCGGCGCGGTATAGCCAGCGGGCATGGGGAGCACATCATTGGCTTTGGCAAAGGCCGCATAATCCGCCTGCATTGCTGCAAAACGCTCGGGTTCCTGTATGGCTTGATCCAGTGTCTCGCCAGGATCGAGAGCAATGTTAAATAAGTTCCACGCGCCGTTGCCATAGGGCGGCAAATTCCTGACAAGTTTCCAGTCACCCTTAAACAATACCGCATTGCCAGAAAGCTCATACCCAAAGGGCGCGCCTGCCGGGTGAACAGCGTTGCGCGCGCCGGTAAGCATCGGGCGCAGGTCCCGGCCGATCATCGGTTCAACTGAGCGTCCTGCAAAATTGCCTTGGTGCGGGGTCACCCCTGCAAGTGCCAGCAAAGTCGGCGTAATATCGGTGACATGGGCGAAACCACTGGCGATGCTGCCGCTTTTTATAGCCGAATTACCCGGCCATGCGATGATGAGAGGCACTCGCAAGCCACCTTCATTTGCGGTGAATTTATAGCCGCGTAATGGTGATGCTGCCGCACTGGCAAATCCTGCGCCAATGGCGGTAAACGAACCGGGCCGCCCCTGTTGTCCAACGCTTTGATCATAATATTGGTTGGCGTTCCACCGCGTGAACGTGCCTGAATTCATCGGGTCAGTTGCCTCGGCCCCATTGTCTGACAGAAACACAAAGATGGTATTTTCATAATCGCCGCGTGCCTTGAGATGCGCGACGAGGCGGCCGACCTCGCGGTCCATTGCGGTTGCCATTGCGCCGTAAACAGCCATTGCGCCCGCCCGTTGGGACTGGGCAGCGGCCGTCATCCCGCGCCAGTCCGCCGTCGTTGACATAGCCACCATTTTTACGCCAGCGGGCATCACCCCCTTGGCAATGGCCCCTGCCCGCCGTTCAGCCCGCAACACCGTCCAGCCGCGTTGATAGCGATTTGCATATGCGGCAATATCAGCATCGGCGGCTTGCACCGGGATATGGTTGGCAAGAAAGTTGATCGACGCAAGGAATGGCTTGCCGCTCGCCCGGCCACCTTCAATATAGCTTATCATTTTGTCGATCACGAAGCGCGA
>JANNWX010000097.1:0-2608 GCA_031409315.1 Sphingomonadales bacterium
ACCAGCCCGCGATTTTTGCACGCGGCGAGGACATCATCCGACCCGCGCAACAGGCACGGCGTCGTGCCGCACACCTGCACATGATAGCGGCCCACGGGCGCGAGATTGTACATCGTGTAAAACGTCACGACCTCATAAGCCCGCATATAGGGCATACCGAGTTGGGCTGCGACATATTCGATTACTGGGACTGGCAGCCAGCCCTGCGTTTTCGTTTCCTCACCCACCTGCCGCTGGGCAAGATCAAGCAGCGCCATCACGGCGGATTGCTGACGCCCGGCGGGATAACGCGCGACATACATTGCGGCGGTTTTGGCGTTCGCGGGCGACCATGCGAAGGCGCCCCATTTGGCGCGGGTTTCAGTTTCGTTAGGGATGTGAGGTGCGTCAGCCACTAAATCACCCCGTCATTCCCGCGAAGGCGGGAATCCATAAACCCACAACCAGGCGCGTGCGCGTCGCCAGTTTCACAAACTCCAAACGTCTGGATATTATGTATTCCGGCCTTCGCGGTAATGACGAAGCTGGAGCGGGTTTCGGCTTTGTTGGGAATATAGAGTGCGTCAGCCATTCACGCCTCCCGTCATTGCGAGGAGCGAAGCGACGCGGCAATCCAGTCTGCCGAACGTCGAACTGGATTGCCGCGCTTCGCTCGCAATGACGAAACAAGGGAGCAGTACACTTTCATAAGTAAGGTCAGTCATCAGCAGCAAGTTTCTCAATTATACCTTGAAACATTTCAACCAACACATCCTTGTGATACTTCCCCGTTCCAGATTTTATCTCTTGTTGCAACGTTCCGCTGATCGACGTTTTGATAATTATATTCCCGTTAGCATCACGAACATACCCAACATATTTATCCAAATCGACCTCATCAAAACCGACCTGATATTTGCTTCCTTTTATTTCTATTGTTTTGTAAATATTCACCGATCACACTCCCCAAACACAATGTCGAGCGCGCCAAGGATCGCGGTTGTATCCGCCAGCATGTGTCCGCGCGTCATGAAATCCATCGCTTGCAAATGGCTGAAAGCGGTCGGGCGGATTTTGCAGCGGTAAGGCTTATTCGTCCCGTCACTCACCAGATACACGCCGAACTCGCCTTTGGGGCTTTCGGTCGCGACGTAGACGCTGCCCGCAGGCACTTTGAAGCCTTCGGTGTACAGCTTGAAGTGGTGGATCAGCGCCTCCATTGAGCTTTTCATCTCGGCGCGTTTGGGCGGCACAATCTTGCGATCATCGCTCGCAATCGGGCCTTCTGGCATGTCGCGCAGGCACTGCTTCATGATCCGCATTGATTGCCGCACTTCCTCGACGCGCACCATGAAGCGGTCATAACAATCACCCTTGGTGCCAACGGGCACATCAAACTCCATCCGATCATACACATCATAGGGCTGTGCTTTACGCAAATCCCACGGGATGCCCGCCGCGCGGATCATTGGGCCGGAAAAGCCCCATTTTACCGCGTCTTCCTTGCTGACAATCCCGATATCAACATTGCGCTGCTTAAAGATGCGGTTGTCAACGACGAGCTTGAGCGCTTCCTCAAACAGGCGCGGCATCCGGTCATCAAGCCAATCGCCAATATCAGCGAGTAGGCGCAGCGGCACATCCTGATGCAGCCCGCCGGGGCGGAACAGCGCGCAGTGCATCCGCGCGCCGCTCGCTCGTTCAAAGAAGTTGAGGCAATCCTCGCGTGTTTCATACAACCACAGCGGCGGCGTCATTGCGCCGACATCCATGATGTGGTGGGCCAAGTTGAGGACATGGTTCGAAACCCGCGTCAATTCGGCAAAAAACACGCGGAGATATTGCGCGCGGAGCGGCACTTGCAAGTCAAGCAGCTTTTCGATCGCGAGCACATAGCTATATTCCATCGCGAGTGGCGATGCATAATCGAGCCGATCAAAATAAGGCAGCGCCTGAAGGTAGGTTTTATGCTCGATCAGTTTCTCAGTGCCCCGGTGGAGCAGGCCGATATGGGGATCAAGCCGCTCAACAATTTCACCGTCAAGCTCCATCACAAGCCGGAGAACGCCGTGCGCCGAAGGATGCTGCGGGCCGAAATTGATCGTGTAATTTTCGATCACCAGGTCGCCAGTTGTGGGCGCGATTTCATGCTGGAGGCTCATTTCACTGGCTCCTTGTCATCCTGATCGGGGATTGCGGCTTTGTTTGCCGCCATGCCAGCCCCGGTTTGGCTCTGCCGCTCGGTCGTTTTGGGCGTATCCACTTTCGGCGGCGTTCCGCGCGGTGGCATCCCTGATTTAATCACCTTCTCGTCACCGGGAAGGATATAGTCGGCACCCTCCCAAGGACTCATGAAATCAAACGAGCGTAAATCCTGCGCAAGCGCGACAGGCTCATACATCACCCGCTTATGCTCTTCGGAATAACGCAGCTCGACAGAGCCAGTTAGCGGGAAATCCTTGCGCTGCGGATGGCCAGTGAAGCCGTAATCAGTCAGGATACGGCGGAGATCGGTATTACCCGCAAAAAGAACGCCGTACATATCAAACACTTCGCGTTCGAGCCAGCCAGCAACGGGCCAGATGCCCGTCACACTCGGTACTGGATGATCCTCGTTGGTTTCAACATG
>JANNWX010000098.1:0-14315 GCA_031409315.1 Sphingomonadales bacterium
CCATCGTCAAAACATCGTTTGGCAGGAAGCCAAGAAACTGCTCGGTCAACTGGAATGTCGGCTCCATTTCGGGCAAGTCAGCCCTTAACAGCGGCTTTAAGTAGGGACCTGCCGGTGCGGTTTTCAGTGTTTCGTTAGTCATCACAGAGAAATTTCAGAGAGATCGCGGCAAACTCTTCGGGATACTCCATCATGGCCCAATGCCCGCAATGCGGCATGATATAGCCTGAACTGTTCTCGATCAGTTCGAGTAGCTTATAGGCACTGGATAGCGGAACCACCGCATCGTCCTTGCCATGGACGACCAGCGTTTGATGTTTGAGTTTAGCGATAAAGTCGTTCGGTCGATGCAGACCGCGCTGTTCGCCGATCCAGCTCATGAAAGCGGAGTATCCGTTGCGCACTTCGGGATCGATCGACAATTGATGGCGGTAATGGATCAGATCCTCGCTTGGCGCAAAAGCGGGATTGGCCAGCGAACGGATAATTCGTCTGACCCCCTCAACGGTAAAGTCATACTCGGTCAGTGCTTTCAGCGGGGCGATGATCCCCGTTTCGATTCCTGCACTGCCCATCAGGATAATTTTCCCAATCTTATCCGGCACAATCTGTGCCGCGCCAATCGCGGTCAGGCCACCAGTGGAGTTTCCGACGATGTTTACTTTGCCAGAATAGTCGAGCGCCTTGATGAATTCGGCAAGTTGCATGTCGCGGGCATCCTGCGAGTATGTGAAAGTCGCAGGATCAGGCACGTCGCTTCGGCCAAATCCGACCAGATCTATCGCCATGGCACGGCAACGCTTCGCGAAGAGCGGCAGGCTCATTCGCCAGTTGCCCCAACCATCTGCACCCGCGCCGCCGCCGTGAATCAATATTGTCGGGACGCCTTCGCCCATTTCAACATAGTGCGTAATGATGCCGCCGGAATCGAGATATCGACTGGGCAGCCGTTCCGCTTCGACGCTATTGGATGGATCGATGGCAACCGTGCGACCTTGTACCTTATTCATGATTAGCTCTCTTTTTCATTAACGTTCATGGGGCAACAAATGCCCCCACAATTTCGTGGAATCATAGGTTTTGACGAACCAGTCGGCATCATTCACCAAGTCGCCGCCAGTTCCGATTTCAATTCCAAATCCGGACGGACCGACGAAATAGAATGACGTTGTATTATCGTTGCTGTGGCGCCCCAAGGTCATGATGATCGGCAGTTTGCGTCGCAATACTTCGTCATACGCCCTGCCAACATCGTCGAGGCTGCTGACCTCGATCATGAAATGGTTGGTTTGCCCGGCACTATGGCCAAGCGCCTCGTTGACCAGCGCCAAACTGTGATGGCGGCGATTGTTGCAACGCAGGAATGCCATGTCGGCATCGGCAAAGACAATATAGTCGGAGACCTTGAAGCCCATCACGTCGCAATAGAAAGATACAGCCTTTTTGTGATCCTTACAATGACGGACGATGTGGCCAAGGCCGAGTTCACCGGCATTGAAACCTGAAATGGGCAAGCTCGTTTTCAGCGGAGCACTGTCATAAAGGGGACCGTAATATAGCTCGTTAGAATACCCTTCCGGATCGGCGAATTTGACAAGACGACGGACCTTTCGTTCTTCACACTCCTCAATGGAGCCTTCCGTGACCGGCAGGCCATAGTCCTTTATCGCCTCGGTCAGGTGGTCCATTTCTGCCAAGCTCTCCACTTGCCAGCCGGCAAAGAGAACATCGTCTTTCGATGATGGGTGCAAAGAAAACCGGTGGTGCATCGCATCTATGCGAAGCCGCCGCACATCCGAGGAACCATCGGAAACTCTGACTTCCACACCCAATATGGCTGTGGCCGTTTCTAGCCAAGCGGCCATGTCCGTAACACCGATACCCAAATAGCCCAATTGTGAAACTGCCATGCTGAAACCTTCCGCCTCATCGTGTCGCCACATTAGAGCCTGGAAAATTGGCGCGGCAAGCGCCCTGGTCGCATCGACACAGCACATCGGGCATTTTGTTTCCGAATTTTGCTACCGGTTTCCGTATACCGTTCATGTTCTCGTCGCTGCCTGGGTTAGTTGATGAGCAACACGCACGATTATGCAGACTAAGGAGCCGGAGATGGGTACATTGATTAAGGAACCGACGTTGCTGCGCCGCGATGTTTATGAACGTGTACTTGAGCGTTTCGGCTTTGACACGATACCCGATCCTTCGCTGGAAACGCTGAACCGGCTTTACAAGGCGTGGTGCAGAAATGTCGGATATGACAATGTTTTGAAGCGCATCTACTTCGGCGAAGGACAGACCGGGCCGTTCCCGGTCATGGACCCCAATGACTATCTCAGCACCTGGATGAAGCACGGTACGTCGGGCAGTTGCTGGCCAACGGGCGAGGCGATGTTCGGCTTGCTTGAACTGACGGGGTATGATGTTGAGCGGGTTGCAGGGCAGATGCTCGACTGCGATGATCCGATGAACCCGAACCATGGCTCCGTGATGGTGCATTACGATAGCCGCAAATTTTACGTCGATCCGAGCATCGGCGCGGAACAGGTACTGGAAATAGTCGACGGTACTGAAACGCGAACGGACAGCAAGGCATTCGGGATATGGTGCATGGGTGACGGCCGTGTGTGGTGGCAGCCAGGCCATTCGCGACGTGCAATCGAAATCGCGCTCGATCTGGATCAGCTATCCTGCAATTTCTTTGCATATCGCTATGAAAAAACAAAAGAGTTCAGTCTCTTCAATACGACGCTGTATGTGCGGCGTAACCGCGACGATGGCATATTGACCTATGGGCGCGGCAATATTCTGCGTGTCGATCCCGAAGGAGATTTCTCAGCAGAACCGATCGAACAGTCGCAGCTTGCAGCGTTCCTCATCGAGCAAATGGGGCTTTCGGAGGAAATAGTCTCTCGTGTTCCGCTTGTGGATGCCGAAGGAGCAAATTTCGAATGACAGCCATGCGCAATTGGGATCAGTTGATTCAGGCTGACCGTGTTCATCGGTCGATTTATACCGATCCTGCCTATTTCGCCGAAGAGATGACCAAGATATTTGGCGGTCTGTGGACTTACCTGTGTCACGAAAGCGAATTGCCGAAGGTCAACAGTTTCAAGCGCGTCAAGATGGGGCTGCGACCGCTGATCGTTACGCGAGACGCCGATAACCGTTTCCATGCCTTGTTTAACCGTTGCGCGCACCGCGCAGCGACCGTGTGTCAGGAGCCAAGCGGAACTGCCAGCCGCTTTACCTGTGCATATCATGGCTGGACCTATAAAAACTCCGGTGAACTAATGGCTGTCGCATATGCCGAGGGCTATGGAGAGTGTCTCAACAAGGCCGAGCTGGGTTTGAAAAAGGTCACACGAGTAGAGAGTTATCGCGGGTTTATTTTTGGCACACTAAATCCCGACATGCCGCCCTTGATCGACTATCTTGGCGAAGCCCGCCATTATCTCGATATTTTCATCGACCGTGCGCCTGACAAAGAGTTGGTCGTGCAGTCAGGGGCATATCGCGGCACGTTTAACGGTAACTGGAAAATTGCCTGGGATAATGCAGCCGACGGATATCATCCGGCATTCGGTCACCGGTCCTTGTTTGAAATGACGCGGATTCGCAATGGTCAGAACAAGGGCGGCACTCACTTTTCGCGTAACCCCGACGAGTCGCCGATGTATTGCAAGACATTCCCAAACGGCCATGGATTGCTCCATCAGCGACCGGGAATGGGGCCATCCTTATGGTCGCGCGTCAGGCCAGCGCCAGGCACAGAAAGCTTTGTAGATGCACTGGTCAAGCGTGTGGGCGAGACGGCGGCGTTTGAGGCGCTTGAAGGCGCGCCAGGGGCTGGCATGAACCTTAACTTTTTCCCGAACCTGATGATTATTGGCAACCAAATTCAAGTCGTCGAGCCGCTTGCACACGGGAAAACGCAGCTGACCTGGTTTGCAACCACGCTCAAAGGTGCACATGAAGAGGTCAACGCACTTCGAATGCGAATAGCCGAAGATTTTCCAAATTTTGGTGAGGTCGATGACATGGAAATCTTTGAACGATGCTGGGAAGGTCTTCAGGCACCAGAAGCAGAATGGGTCATGATGAATAGGGGCCTCTACCGGCCCGACGCCGAAATCATGGATGATAAAGGTGTGCGGACGGTCGATGCTTCGGATGAAGCGCCAATGCGCAACTATCTTCAAGCTTATCGAAAAATTATGGAAAGCGAGGTGACCCTTGCTGTCGCTTAGAGAAAGATCGCCTCAGCCCTCGCACTATGTGACGCCTGAATATTATGACGCGCTGATTGCTTGGCGCGACGCGGCTTCAAATTTGGGTGCCGCGACCGACATTGGGCTAAACGCAGAATGTGCAGCGCTCCTGCACTACGAAGCCAGATTGATTGATGCCAGACGTTTTGCAGAGTGGCTCGATCTGCTGAGTGAGGAATGCGTTTATTGGGTGCCTACCGATCGACTTACAGATCCCCGGCTAGCAGTGAATGTGGCGTTTGATGACCGCCGTCGGCTGGAGGATCGCCTGATACGGCTCGACACCGGATATGCCCATAACCAGTTGCCCGATCGGCGCATGCAGCACTTTATTTCCAATGTCGAAGCCTGGGAAGACGCAGACGGCAAAAACCGGCGCGTAAAAGCCAATGAACAGGTGTTCGAACATCGCACCGGCAAGCATTTGATCCATTACATTGCCCAGCTTGACTACTGGCTTACGCTCGTCGGTGATCAGTGGAAGATAAAGGTCAAACGGGTGATGCTCATCGACAGTCTCGATGGCCTCGACACGCCGACTTTGCTTTAGGCAGGAATGGCTCAGAACAACACAGTCACCCAACGTTGGACTGCAATTCGGCAATCGGTGGTCGAAAACTGCCTAAGCGCTTCTCAAAGTCTGCGCTGGCGTTTCGTCAAAGCGCGATCGATAGGCGGCGGCAAAGCCGCTCAGATGACCGAAGCCCAAATCGAAAGCGATATCTGAAACGGTTTTGCCACTCGGCGCGCTGAGCAGCATTTGGCGCGCTTTTGAAAGACGCATGTTGAGAAAATAGCTTGCCGGCGAGTCTCCCCTGAAACGCTGAAAGCTTGAGGACAATGTTCGGTCGGTTACTCCGGCCACATCGGCAAGTTCTGACATTCTGATCGCGCGATTGATGTTGGCGTGCATGTAGTTTTCGGCACGCCTGACATGGGCTGGCACCGCCCCGGCTGCATCCATCAACATTGCGCTTTGATGCGATCCAGGTTGCATTCTGAGTAAAGCAGATAGCAAGGCACGTTCCAACGGCTCGGCTGTCATGTTTCGATTGGTAAGGCCGTCGTCCAGATTGGCATCGGATAACATATACCGGACAAGCCCCATAAATGCTTGCGCATCACTGGACGTGAGATCGATTGCTATATCAAAATCTATATCGTCGGCAATCGGACGACCAAGTGCCTGCCGGACATGGGAAACAAGGCGGTCGCGAGGAATTTGTATTGCGACCACCTGGCTATCCGGTTGCCACCAGAACCGGTGTGCCCTGTGCGGCGCGCATATGACTGCGTTATTTTCGTCGATGGTCATATGGCCGCCATCATGGGTCATCTCGCATTGCCCACGAAGATTAATATGCAGCAGATAAAAACTATCGAGCGGGCCTGGATCGATCATGACATTCCCGCCATATTCCAGAACGTTGACTGCCAGTTGATTGACCTGCGTGCGCTTCAAGATTGTATGGAGGTCGGCACTGCCATCCAGAAACCTGATGTCATGGCTTTTGAAATAGCGGCTAATACGGCTGTGCACTTCATTCACATTTGTCGAATCGAGGACAACTTTATTGGCAAGCGCGATTTCGCTCAGACTCATCACGTTTCTCCCGCCGACGCTCATAATGTATTTCTATGAAGCCGTTAAGCTATCTCTTTACCAGTTCGCCGAAGCCCTATTTGCCTCGCTGACAAATATCATTTGACTAGCGTTGTAACAAAGCTATCTTGGAATTGATAGTTTGAATCGTTGCAGGGAGGATGGAGAAATGGTTTTGTATTCGAGGATGTTTTTTCCGGTTCGGTCCATGGCCTTAATGACATCCGCACTTTCGGCAGTGCTGTTTACGGTTCCTGCATATTCGCAAACCACGAATCCAGAGGTCGCTGAGGAAGCGAGTTCGGGAGTCGAAGAGATCGTGGTTACCGCGCGTAAGCGCGAAGAAAATTTGCAGGAAACGCCTATCTCGATTTCGGCGTTCACCACCAAAGGTATTGAGGATCGCCAGATTCAACAAGTTTTGGGCATAGCCCAGTTCACGCCCGCTTTAACCTTTGAAAACGCCGCCCCGATCTCGGGGAACAGTTCAGTGGCGGTTGTGTTCATCCGCGGCATTGGCCAGGTCGAATCGATCCCAACCGTCGATCTTGGCGTCGGCTTGTATGTCGACGGCGTTTATCTCGCACGATCCGTCGGGGGCATTCTCGATCTTCTGGATCCGGAGCGCATTGAAGTTCTCCGCGGTCCGCAAGGGACGCTGTTTGGTCGGAATACCATTGGCGGGGCTATCAACATTACGACCAAGAAGCCCGAGGCAGGTTTTAGCGGAGATGTCAGCATTCTGTATGGCACCGACAACTATTTCATCCCCAAGGCGAGTCTGAATCTGCCGCTGAGTGAAAATATGTTCTTACGTGTCAGCGGCGCATATACCAATCAGGACGGTTACGTAAAAAAGGCCAACGGTCAGGATACCGGCGACAAAAACCGATTGTCAGGGCGCGCCCAACTGCGCATTTTGGCAAGCGACGTCCTTGAATTCAATTTCGCTGTCGATGGAACGCGCGAGCGGACTAATGGCGCAGCGTTTGTGCTGTCCGATACAAATGCCAGCGGCTTTTACCCGGCCAACCCCGACGGATCGCCAACCCCGTTTCCGGACGATCAGAAAGCAGGGCTGTTTCCGTTCTTCCACAATATAGTTTTCAACGGAGCAACCTGCGCCGGCGGACCGCCGCCGGTTGTAACACCGCCTGCAAATCCCCAGTGCTTTGGCGATCATTACATTTCGGCACGCCTGAACAGCGATGCCAGCACCAAGAACGTATTCTCCAATCTCGATATTTTCGGCCTATCATCCACCATTGATTTCGATCTGGGGCCGGTGCAGCTCAAATCAATCACCGCTTATCGCGACACGAAATCTGCATATAATATCGACCAGGATCACACGCCTTTGCTAATCGCCGAAGTCGATTCGGTCATGAACCAATGGCAGTTTACGCAAGAGCTCCAGTTGCTTGGTCAGGCATTTGATGACCGGCTGAATTATATAGTTGGTGCCTATTATTTCAAGGAAAAGGCCGAGACGGTCGAGGAAGTGCGTTTTCCCGTTGTCAGCCTGCGAAGCGGCGGTTTGACGAATAATGAAAGCCTGGCGATTTTTGGTCAGGCGACTTTTCGAGCGACTGACAAGCTCAGCCTTACCGGCGGTTTGCGTTACACACGTGACGACAAGACGTTCCTTCCAGTGACGTTTGTCAACAGCAGCGTCATTGGCCTGCCGCCAGGGTTCCCCTTGGTCGCAGAGATTGGGCCGTCCGGGCCGCAACCTGCGGCAGCCGACACGTTGAGGTTCAAAAAATGGACGCCGATGGTCAATGCGACTTATCAATGGTCGGACGATTTCATGACCTACGTGACATATTCGCAAGGTTACAAGTCAGGCGGCTTCACGCAGCGAGTGTTCCCGCCCGTTATTCTGGCGCCGGGACAGACAGTCGGCGACGCGATTGGTTTTCAGCCGGAAAACGCAAAGGTGATCGAAGGCGGTTTCAAATCTGACCTGCTCGATCGCATGCTGCGTATAAATGGTTCCATGTACCGTACCAACTATACCGGTGTTCAGGTGACGGTACAGAATACCAGCGTGGCACCGATCATTTTGAATGCCGCGCGCGCGCGCATTTGGGGCGGTGAACTCGAAATAACGGCGGTGCCCACCGACGGCCTGACGCTGGAAGCGAATCTTGGCTATATCAATGCCAAATTTCTGGAGGTGGGCGCGAACTCGCAAGTCCTTGTAACCGACAAATTGCTGAAAACGCCAAAATGGACAGTCAGTGCAGGGATTGCATATGAAATCCAGACGGGGAGCGACTGGACGGTAACGCCACGCGTTGATTTCTCCTATCGCGCAAGAACTGAAAACAATGCGATAAATTCGCCCCAGGTTTCGCAACCGGGCTACAGTCTGCTGGACGCGGGTCTACTGATCGAAAACGAGAGCAATGGCTGGTCGCTGCTCGGTCGTGCGCGCAACCTGACCAACAAAAAATACATCACGGGTGCTTTCTCAGACGATATCAATCTGGGTCTGACCGAAGTTGTGCGTGATCGGGGCCGCGAATTTACCGTCACATTGCGCAAGAAATTCTGAACCGGATAACGAGGATCAACGTCGACATGGATATTGTCAAAACTGTCAGTTTCATTGAAGAAACCGTCGTCGAGGCAGGTCGGATTGCTGATCTTCCGCTTCGCAAAGTGGCGGTCGTCGGCGTCGTGCAAAACCCCTTTGCCGGCAAGCCATATGCCGCCGATCTCTCGTCGCTGATTGATGCAAGTCCGGCACTTTGTGAGCAAATCGCCGGCGAGGCGACAAGATTGCTCGGTGCGCCGGTCGAAAGCTATGGCAAGGCTGCAATCGTCGGGTTTGGGGGCGAACAGGAACACGGCGTAGCGTTATTGACGACGGTATTTGGCAATGCCTTTCGAGACGCCGTTGGCGGCGGCGTTGCGTGGATATCGTCTGCTACCAAGATCGGCGGTCCCGGAACCAGCATCGATGTGCCGTTGGCTCATAAAGACGCGTTGTTCGTGCGGTCGCACTATGATGCCTTCAGCCTGACACTGCATACCGCGCCGCTGCCGGACCAGATTGCGATCATTTGCGTTGTCGCCAGTCGCGGGCGACTCAATCACCGGGTTGGCGGCATCGCCAAAGACGAAATCGACGGCAAGGACGGGCTGCGATAATTGCGGGAGTTGGTAACATGAAAACGGCCATCGTCAACATCGGGACAATTGTCACGGGCGATTGGCGTTCTCCCATCGGCAAGGGCGATACCGTCCTGACCAACGACAACCGGATTGTCCGCGTTGGCACGGCCTCAGCTGCCGAAGTCGAGGCATGCGATATCGTCATTGATGCCGCCGGAGCGACGGTTATGCCCGGCCTGATCGATAGCCAGGTGCACGTCGTTTTTGGTGATTATACGCCGCGGCAGAAAACCGTAGGTTTCCTTGAATCTTACGTGCACGGCGGCGTCACAACGTCAATCAGTGCCTCGGAAGTTCACTTGCCGGGACGTCCAAAAGACCCCGAGGGGGTCAAAGCACTCGCCGTTCTTGCGCACAAGCATTGGGAGAATTACCAGCCTGGCGGTATGCGGGTGCATGGTGGCTCGATCATTCTTGAGCCGGGTTTGACCAAAGCCGACTTGCAGCAAGTTCGCGATCAGGGTGTGAAGCTTGCCAAGGCGGGTTTTGGAGCATTCAAAGACCCCATGGATTACGCGCCGTTGATGCAGGCTGCACGCGAAGTGGGCCTGATCACCAACGTGCATACTGGCGGCGCTTCCATTCCTGATGCTCTTCCCGTGATTAAGGGCATGCACTTGCGCGCGATGAACCCGCATGTATCTTTTCACATTAACGGTGGGCCGATCGCCATGCCCGACGAAGATTTCGAACCCATTATCGCCGAAACGGAAATCGCGGCGCAGGTCTGCATCGCGGGCAATTTGCGAACCATGCTGATGACCGCAGAATTGTGCTGGAAACATGACGCCTATGACCGTTTTTTGATCGCAACGGATACGCCGACAGGAAGCGGCATCATGCCGCTGGGGATGATTTACACGATCAGCTATCTTGCTGCGCTCACCGATCATTCCCCTGAACAATATATCGCGGCTGCGACTGGCAATAACGCCATCATATACGGATTGAATACGGGCTTTATCCGTGAGGGCTGTGAGGCCGATATTCTGGTCGCCGATCAGCCGCTAGGCGGTAGTCAGCCCGATATGTTGTCGAGTCTGAAAAAAGGCGACATTTTTGGGCTGGGCGCGGTGATTTCTGGAGGCGTGCCCCGGTTTGTAGGAAAAAGCCGCAACACGCCGCCACCAACACGCAACATCAGGCTTGCGAAAAATATCGTTCCACAAAGTTTTGAGACACTTCGATTTTAGCTTGATACCTTTGTAACAAAGGTATATTAGAAAGATTAGTGAAACATGGAGTCGTTGCAATGTCTCAGGCTTGTCTATCGCGTCACTCGGAAGTGAACCGCAGTCCGGCGGACAGTCACTTCCTGCGCAATACATTTGGGCGGTTCGCAAGCGGCGTGACCGTTGTGAGCTGCAACGGCATCGACGGAACGCACGGCATGACCGCTAATTCCTTTGTGTCCATTTCGCTTGATCCGGCCCGTGCGATGATATCGATCGCACGGGCAAGTCGTGCGCACGCGCTGATGTCAGAGTCGGCCCATTTTGGGCTGAGTATGCTGCGTGCGGATCAGGAATATGTGTCCAGACATTTTGCGGGGAAGCCTGTGGATGGATTCTCGCCCAGATTTGAGGATTCGTTCGGCGCGCCGATATTGGCTGACGCCCTTGCCTGGATGGTTTGCGCAAGAGATCAGTCTTTCGAGATTGGGGATCATACGCTGTTTGTGGGGCGTATTACTGCATGCGATTATGACCCCGGTGCCGATCCGCTGATCTTTTTTGGCGGCCAGTACGCCTCGCTGCCCGAACACCGCGCCAATTAACCTCAAGGAGACGGTGATGACACGCCCAATCAAAAACGGTGAGCGACATATCGCCAGCCTGCGCGATAACCGGACCATCTATGTCGATGGCGAGGCCGTTAACGACGTAACATCGCATCCTGCATTTCGGAATGCGGTTGCATCGGCTGCCCATCTTTATGACATGCAGGCCAATCCGGAGCACGCAGAAGCGATGACATTTGTATCGCCCACCAGTGGCGGACGGGTCAGTCGGGCGTGGCAGATTCCGAAAAATCACGGAGAAATGGTTGAGCGGCGCAAGGCCCTGGTTGCTTGGGCCGAAAGCCACAGCGGTTTCATGGGCCGCTCGCCCGATCATCTCGCTTCGGCGCTTACCGGCCAGTATATGGGCATGGCGCGCTGGCGTGCGTATGATGAGCAGTTTGCAAAGAACTTCTCCGACTATTATCATTTTGCCCGCGATAACGATCTTTTCCTGACTTACGTGATCATCAATCCGCAAGTGGATCGCAGCAAGGACACAAGCGATCAGGTGTACAGCGATGCGATCATGCGGGTCGTGGACGAGGATGCCGAAGGGCTAACGGTGCGCGGTGCAAAGCTGATGGGAACCAGCTCTGTCATGGCCAACGAAATATTCGTTGCCAATTTGCAGCCGCTGCGTCCCGATGAAAGCAAATATGCGGTATGCTTCGCCCTGCCGATGAATACGAAGGGGTTGCGTGTCCTGTCGCGGAAATCTTTTGAGCTACATGCGCAAAGCGAATTCGATAACCCGATGTCGAGCCGCTATGACGAAAATGACGCCATCGTCTATTTCGACGATGTGAAAGTTCCCTGGAATCGGGTGTTCGTCAATCAGGACGTGGCCATGGCAAAAGCCCAATTTCATGAGACGCCGGGTCATCTTTTTCAGAATTATCAGGCTCAAATCCGCTTGATGGTCAAACTAAAATTTCTGGTCGGTCTTGCCCGCAAGACTGCGGAGACAATCGGCACAATCAATATGCCGCCGGTGCAGGGCATTCTTGGTAAACTTGCCTCGGACGCTGCTGCGGTTGAAGCATTTGTCTGTGGCATGGAGGCCGCAGGCGAAGAGGTCGATGGCGCATGGCTGCCCAATCGCCATATGCTGTATGCTGCGCAGGTCTTCACGCAGGAACTCTATGCCAATTTTGTAAATGCGATCCGGGAACTGGCCGGCGGTGCGCTGATCATGCTGCCGTCATCGGTAAAGGACTATGCAATTCCCGAAGTTGCGCGCATCCTCGATATTGTTCAGGTCGGCAGCGCCGGCACATCACGCGAGCGGGTGAAGTTTTTCAAGCTTGCATGGGATGCGCTCGGGTCCGAATTCGCCGGTCGCCACACGCATTACGAAGCATTTTATGCAGGTGCTCAATTCGTCACACGCGGGCATAGTTTTCGAACCTATGACTGGGATGGCGCGAAGGCATTGGTCGATCTGCAACTGGATAAATATAGCTTGGAAGCGTCGCTGCCCTCGGGCCGCAAGCGGGCCTGAATGCGATGATTTCCTTCAAGGCAAAAGTGGCCATTATCGGATCGGGCAATATCGGCACTGATTTGATGATCAAGATATTGCAAACTTCGCAATATCTTGAAATTGCCGTGCTGGTTGGGTTGGACGAGGGGTCTGAAGGTCTGAAACTTGCCAAGCGCCTGAGCGTTGCGACCACCCACGAGGGTATAGAGGGACTCGTTGCGCTGCCGGTATGGAATGACATTGCCATTGTCTTCGATGCAACGTCTGCTGCCGCCCACGCGCACCACCACGAAATTGTAACGGCTAGCGGAAAGGTTATAATCGATCTGACCCCGGCTGCTATCGGGCCTTACGTCGTGCCGGTGGTGAACGGCGATGCGCATTTGTCAGCAAGCAATGTCAACATGGTTACATGCGGGGGTCAGGCAACCATCCCAATCGTTGCTGCAATTTCGTCGATTGCAACGGTGCATTATGCGGAAATCGTTGCATCGATTGCCTCAAAATCGGCGGGCCCGGGAACCAGAGCAAATATCGACGAGTTCACCGAAACTACTTCGCGGGGCATCGAAACCGTAGGAGGAGCCAAAAAGGGCAAGGCAATCATTGTCCTTAATCCGGCCGAGCCGCCGATGATCATGCGTGACACTATAATGTGCTTGTCAACGGGGGCAGACGAGGAAAGCATTTCAGCAGCAGTTGAGGCCATGGTTGGCAAGGTCCAGGCCTATGTTCCCGGATACCGGCTGAAGCAGCCGGTTCAGTTTGAACATTTCGGTTCTAACAATCCTGTCCGGATGCCGGGTACTGTGCCAATAGCGGGTTTGAAAACAACGGTGTTTCTGGAGGTAGAAGGTGCGGCGCATTATCTACCGGCCTATGCCGGAAATCTCGACATCATGACGTCCGCAGCGCTGGTAACAGGCGAGCAGATTGCGGTGCGCACTTTGGCCAGGAGTGCTGCTCAATGCGGCTAGACCCAACGGTGACCAAGCTCTACATTCAGGATGTTACCTTGCGCGATGGCATGCACGCCATTCGTCATCAATATGGTCTTGACCATGTCCGCAAGATCGCGGCCGCGCTCGATGAGGCTAAAGTCGATGCAATCGAAGTGTCGCATGGCGACGGGCTCAATGGATCGAGTTTCAACTATGGTTTTGGCGCACATACAGACTGGGAATGGATAGAGGCTGTTGCCGATGTCATCTCCCATGCGCGCCTGACGACATTGCTGCTGCCGGGTATCGGCACGATCCACGATCTCAAGCAGGCCTTTGCTTGCGGCGTGCGTTCGGTGCGTGTGGCGACACACTGCACCGAGGCGGATATCGCACAACAGCATATTCGCGCTGCGCGCGATCTTGGCATGGACGTATCGGGCTTTTTGATGATGAGCCATATGATCGAACCCGATCAACTGGCTGGACAAGCCCTGTTGATGGAAAGCTACGGTGCGCACTGCGTTTATGTCACCGACAGCGGCGGCTCGCTGGACATGGACGGCTATCGCGCCAGGATGGAGGCTTATGACCGCGTGTTGAAGCCGGAAACCCAGCGCGGCGTCCACGCGCATCACAATCTCTCGCTGGGCGTTGCCAATTCTCTTGTCGCGGTGCAGGCGGGCGCCATTCGGGTCGATGCCAGCCTTGCCGGAATGGGCGCAGGGGCTGGCAACGCCCCGCTCGAAGTGTTTATCGCCGCCGCTGACCGCAAGGGCTGGCTGCATGGATGCGATCTTTACAAGCTGATGGACGTGGCCGAGGAACTGGTCCGTCCGTTGCAGGACCGCCCGGTGCGTGTCGACCGTGAAACACTCAGCCTTGGCTATGCGGGGGTCTATTCCAGTTTTCTCCGCCATGCCGAGAAGGCGGCCACAGACTATGGAATCGACACGCGGGAAATATTGGTCGAACTTGGCAGACGCCGTATGGTGGGCGGACAAGAAGACATGATCGTCGATGTGGCATTGGACCTGCTAAAAGCGTCACA
>JANNWX010000099.1:0-70097 GCA_031409315.1 Sphingomonadales bacterium
TCACGATAACCAATGACGCGTGCGCCGATGCCTAAGAGCAAATAGTTCGCGGCGCACTTGAACGCTGAACTGGCCTTGCGCTTCGCACGGTCCAAACAAAGCGACGAATAGACCAGCGACGCAATCGTTTCGAACGTGTCGCCCCCGGCTGATTGCATACTCCCCATGACGCCGTCGAAGACCGCCAGCAAGTCATTGTCTGGAATGAAGTCCCGCGCCCATTGCACGTCCGACCGGGCTTCCATTGCCGCTTGGGTCGTCGGGATATGGTGCCCGGCTGATCCACCGCCGCTTCCGGAAACATCAAGGCCGCACTTGATCAGGCCCGATTGTGCCATCCCCAGCCGTTCATGATACCATTCAAGACAGGTGAACACGGTCCGGTCGATCACTTTGGACCTGTAGAGCGTTTCGAAATGAGGGACGCGACGAACGGCTTTATGCCGACGCATTTCCCCGGCGATTACGACTTCTCCGTAGGGGTTTTTCACGTCGGCGACTTCAAAGGTTCCGCGATCCAGCCGCGCGCCATTCACGATTGCCCGTTGAATGATCGGGTGCATATTGCCCGCGCCGGCCGTGTGATCTGAAGGCTTCGTGCCTCTTTTGTGCTTCTTTGGCATTACCGGCTTATTCCTTCCCTATGTTTGTGTTCAGTTTCAAAGACGACCGTCCGGACCCCAGGGCCTATGACGCTGCGGGCGGCGGCAAGGATCATGGTTTGAAAACTGCTTTCGATCCATGATCGCTGAAATTCGCTTTCCGTGATCACGACGACGCTGGGCGCGTCCCAGATCAGGGCGGCGGGTTCTATCCATGTTACAAAAAGCGTTTCGCCCAGAACGGTGCGAAGGACAGCGCGGATCGCTTCAGATCGCGCGTCTTCACGCGCCTTCGCTGCAACCGGCTTGATCGGGGATCGGGGTTCGTTTGATTGGCGCGCCGGGGCAAGGCCCGCGAACGACACGCCCGCCTTCGCGTCCCGCATGATCTTCGAATGATCATTGATCAGCCATTTCGCCAGCGCCGCGGCCCAGTCGCGTTTGCAACCGATTGCCCGCGTCTCGCAATGCCAGTGCAGCCGGAACGTCTCGCAAACCGCCTCATAAGCGCCGGACGGCCATTGCTGGACCAGCTTCAGCGCCATCGGCGACAGTTCGGCGACTGGCGGCGCTTCCCAATCTTCAGGAAGCCGCGTTCCCCTGCGTCGCGCCGTTGCACCGGCCGACGGCGGTTCATCTGGGGGCAATCCATGATCTAAATCAGCGGGCGGCGGACCCTTGGGGGTCTTAACAGCTAAAGCTGTTAAGGGGGGTAAAAGGTTCAAGTAAGGTTCCGTGTCCCGTTTTTGGGACTGTTCGGAGGAAAAAACGGGACTGTTTCCTTCGTCAAGTGTCCCGTTTTTGGGATCGTTTAACAGTCCCGTTTTTGGGACGCCTTTTTCGGTATCCTTATATTCGATGTTCATGCAAAGCGGATCGCCGATGGAATTTTTGATCGCCAGGGCTTCAGAAATGGCCGCTTCGTCGCGCGTGTCCCTCACCGCCAGAACGATTTTGTCCAGCCGAACGCCCGCGCCCTTCATGGCAACAGGCCAGTTGCCCGATCCCGAATAAGTGTCTGTAAGCGGATCGCCAATTATCGACCGGACGCCGATATAATACTGACCAGTTTCAGGGTGGATCAGCCGATAGACGTAATGCACCTGGGAACCGATTGGCCGTCCGGCCTCGTTCACTGCCAGCCGATAGACCTTCACCTGTCCAGTCCGGCCGCGCCGTTCGCCCGTGTCTTCGATCAGCGGGAACATGCCGTCTTCCAGCCGCTGGATCGCGGAAATGACGGTCTTCCGGTTCAGGTCGCTGAAGTCACAAAGCCACTGGACCGACGGGAAGGCGCAATGATTGGCGTCGGCGCATGACGCCAGCCCTAGAAGGACCAGTTTCGCGGACGCCGATCCGGGGCGTTGCTTCGACGCCCAGCTTTGGGTTTCCCAGCTCATGCGCTCCGCCACATGAATTCAGGGGCGGACGGGACAATCCAAAGGTGGCGAAGGTTCGCGACGTTCACCATGTCGCGGTCCGGCGGATACAGTTCCAGCGCCGGGCGGTCACCATAACCGGCAAGCGCCTTCAAGTGCTGAAGATCGTCCCATGTGATCCCGTCCTTCCAGCGACCGGAAGTCCGGTCGAAAGCGCAACGCTGGATTGACAGACGAAGGACGTCATTCGGTTCGGCGAACACTTGAACAAGGAAGTCGCGACAGCGCAGCACGCGCAATATCTTCGCATGTTGCTTCACAGGCCATTCGTCGCGCGGAATTTCGACCAGCCGTTCAACCGGGAATGTCTTGTTTTCCCGATCCATGAACCGCAGTTCTTCGCGGCTTGGGTTCAGCCTTTCGCCCGTCCTGGGCTTAGGAAGGCAGTTTCTCCAACTCATTTCGGCCCCGATCCAGCCGCTTCTTCGACGGCTTGTTCGACCAGTGCGATCCGGGCACCGATCCAGCGCATGACATTTACCGCCATGCTGTTTCCTATTGCTTTGTATCGCGGGCCATCTGGGCAGGCTTTGGCGGCGGCGGATGTGCCCGCCTTCCGCTTTGGCCATTCGATGTTCGTGAAGTCGTCGGGGAAGCCCTGAAGGCGTTCGCATTCGCGGGGCGTCAGCTTGCGGACGGTCCAGCCGTTCACCGTCGGCACGCCCGCGATGGCGTGTCCTTCAGGAATGGCGACATGTCCGCCCCCGTGCCTGAAGCCCGAATGCTGATCGCCGTTAGAAGTCACCGTCGGCGCGACGTCACCACTGAACGGGACGGCAACTAAGCGCGCATCGATCGCGTCTTTTCCAGACACGCCGCCGGTCGAAGCTGAAAGCGTGTTCGACGTTTCAGCAAAGGCGACGGCCTGGACGTTGTGCCGCGCTTCCAGGGTGAACGAAATGTCTTCCTGCCAGCCCTTGCCTTGCGGTCCAGCCGCCGGGTTTTCCGACACGGCGCGTTCCTGAATGGCCCAAGTCTTTTTTCCCTGCCAAATCCCGACATGCGGCGGATGCGCGCCGGCCGCCAACGGGTGACAGGGATCGCCGGGCTGGGGATTGCTGAAGTTCGACGCGGACGTGATCTGTGTCGTGTCGAAGGGCACGGCGACCAGATTTTGACATTCGTCGCCGGAAGGCCCGCCGGAACCTTTCGCCCATTTGGCGCTAACGGTTCCGGCGGGCCTTCCGGCGTTCGGATCTAACTCGGCGACCATGTTGAAGCCGTCCGCCCGCGAATAGTCATTGCAAGTCGTCTGAAGCGTGTTCGCAACCTGATCGCAGCGGACCGCGCCTGTCAGGTCGCTTGCGGTTCCGCCATCGCTGCAATCCCCTTCAGGATCGCGTCCAAGTGATCCGGCAACGCCTTGCCCCGTCGTTCGGCACGGTTCAGCAAGCCCGCGCAGGCTTTCGGGGTCGAATAATACCGGGACGGCACGCCCGTCATTTCCAGAATGTCCGACAAGGAAGCAACGTCGCCGCCGCTGGGGGACAGCCCGGCCGAACCCGTCCACTCGCACAAATTGAGCGTCAATAGTCCGCCAGGCTCCACGATACCCGCATTCCCGAAAGAGATTGAGGAACTCGGCGAAGTCTGCTGTTTCGTCCCATTCGGCAATCGCTGCATTGTCCGGTTCACCGGACCAGCTTGAATAAACGCCGGGGACATTCTCCCAGACCAGCCAGCGGGCGCCAATTCGTTTAGCCAGCGCCATGAACTCAATTGCGAGGTTGCCGCGCGGATCGTCCAGTCCCAGACGCTTTCCCGCGATGCTGAAGGATTGGCAGGGGGTTCCGCCGACAAGAAGGTCAACTGCTCCGACATGGTGAGCCTCTATCTTGGTAAAATCCCCGAACAGGGGTGTGATATTGGAACCGGCGGTGTGCCGGTGTTCGAAGTCAACCGCGACCGCGCCGTGGCGCTGTTCCAGCACCGCACGGGGGAAGGGTTCGATTTCGGCAAAGCCAGCCGGGGTCCAGCCCAGCGGGTGCCAAGCGACGGTCGCGGCTTCAATTCCGCTGCAAACCGAAAGGTATCTCAAAGAGGATGGATTTTTATGCTGCATGGGTTAGACTTTCCCGATGGGACGCAGCATTGACATTCAAGGTCAGCGATTTGGGCGCGCGGTTGCCCTTGGGATCGATGGTCGAAACAAACACGGCGAATTTAGATGGCGGTGCCGCTGCGATTGCGGGCGAGAATTTGTCACGCTGGGCTATCGACTTAGGAACAGCCACACGAAGTCTTGCGGCTGTCTCAAGCGTAACGCCCTTGGGGATCGAACGCGGACACACGGACGGGCTGGATCGGGCGAATACGCTATGTGGATTGATGCCCGGAAGCGTGCGCGCCTGGCAGGTCTTCCGTTCCTGATCACTGTGGATGACATTGTTATTCCGACGACGTGTCCAGTTTTGGGCATTGCGCTTAAAAACGGCCAAGGACTTGGTAGCCCTCACACTCCAACGTTGGATCGGAAGCGTAATGATATTGGCTACATTGTCGGCAATATCGAAGTTGTTAGTTGGCGAGCAAACAAACTGAAGTCCGACGCCACGGTGGATGAAATTATAGCACTCGCACGCTGGATACAAGGCTAAGTCAATGCCGGAACAGACGGACAGATACCGCATCACCCGCCCCGCTTTCCGCGACGTCGTAAAGGCAATGTCTGTTGTGCCGGATCGGCATCGTCCAAAAACTTTTCAAACGCCGCCCGTTTCTTGCGCGGCATCACATGCGCTTCGGACTTCAGCCAGCGGATCAGGTCGCGGCGGATCATGCTGGAACGTCACAATCTGGGCAAAAATGAACCCACTCGTCGGCGATCCGCCGGACCTTCCAGCCGTCTTCTTTGATGATAGCCAAGGCTTCGGCAAATTCCCGCCTTCCGGTTTCGACGCCTTCAGGGCAAGTGTCACAATGAACATTGATCGGCCCGCCGTAAAAATTTCGTTCGATCATGAAGCTTCCTTTCGCTTTGCCTGGTTCATTCGCTGGGACTGGGGAAGTTTGCCGGTCCTTATGAAACGGACGTGATCACGGGCCATCATGTCTTCCACCATGCGGCGCGCTTCAGGCGCGCGGACATGCTTCGTATGGATAAGGTTAAAATAATCCGTCCTATATTCCAGCGGACACCAGCCCAGAACGGTTTCGGTCCGCTTGCGCCCGGCCGCAATCCGTTCCGGCGATCCGGGACCGTGGCGGTTGTGACCAAGGTTCAACAGCCCGCATTTACGTCCAGACGCGCGCATGGCTTCCAGCCTAGCCGGGTCTTGAAGTGATCGCCGTATGCCCGCGCCTATCCGTTCATTGTGAAGGCCATGAAAGGCGGCGTCTTCGAAGCGGCGCTTCATCGCAACCCGGCACTTTTCCCTTTTGTCCGGACTTTGTGCAACGACACGCGCGCCGCACGGTTTGCAGCGCGTGCCCAGCCGCCGGGGGTTCGGCTTCAGCGGCGTCCCGCAATCGGAACAGTTAAGAACGACGGCACGTCTGGGGGACGTGTCCAAAGGACAACACGCGGGCGTCATACCAGTTCGCAGTCCGGGGCGATCAGCGTCACGACAACGCACGAACGCGGTTCGTCATGAAGGACGTTCGTCGTCTGGAACCGGCCGTCATCGCACTTCATGGCGTCGGCAATCCCGTCGCGCCCGGCTTTGAAGCTGCCGTAAACATTGTCGTCGTCGCGGCTGGTCCGGTCGGGCGGGAAGAAGTCCAGCCGAACGGCGATCTTGCCGTCTGTCCCGGCATAGGCGGGAACCTTCAGTCTGGCCTTCAGCGCCATAACCATGCACCAATAACGATAGGGCTTCGCGGCCCGCGCTTTCTTCGACCAATGGCCGCGCGCGTTCGGGGACAGCGCGGCGGGGGGAAAGGGCACTATCACGCGACCCAATATGTCGGGACCAGACGGAAGGGACGCAATGTCGTCAATGGGCAACGGATCGGGACGCGGCTTGGCGTTGCTCCCTGATCGCTTTGGGGTTGACTTGAGGGCCGCGCAGCTCTTTCCGGCGCGTCCCCAGCCATTGAATATCAGTTTAGTCATGCCGCCTTCCCCTTCCAAACATTCAAGGGCGGCCCGGCAAACGCCACGTTCTTTTTTCCGACGCTGGGCGTAATATAATACGCATTTCCTATTGACATGCCGCTAATAATGCGCAATATAGTGCGTATTGAAACGGAGTGGATTTGATGGGTAGCAGCCGGAACCTTATAAAAGACCTTGAAAAAGCTGGTTGGTCGCTCGACCGTGTGTCGGGAAGTCATCACATTTTTGTGAAGGCTGGCCGCCCATCGCTTTCTGTCCCCCATCCCCGCGCCGATCTTGGCAAGGGCATTGAACATAGCTTGAGGAAGGCGGCGGCGCTGAAATAGCCCCGTCATTATAGGAGAATGACTATGACGATTTATATTGCAGACACCCTTTGGGAAGCCGACGGCATCAGTTTTCTTGTCGACGAACTTCCCGGCTTTGCCGCCCATTATCATGGCGATGATCTTGCCGTCGCCATCAAGGAAGCTGAAGCGGTCCTTCGCGATTGGATCGCGTCCAATGTTGACCGAGGAATTGATATTCCAGAACCCCGTAGCGCCAAGAAAGTCTATGACGCCGCCGCGCACAAGGCGCCGCGACCAAGAGGATTGACACAAACGTCCTTGCGCGCGCGGTTCCCCGCCGGGCGAATTATGAAGGTCAATTTGAGTATTGAGGAACGGGCGCTGGCGATGATCGACGAAAAGGCGCGGAGCCGGGGCATCACCCGTTCGGCTTTCATGGTTGAAGCGTCGATGACGTTTGATTGAAACAGCCTTCATTCGGGTTGCTCCGAATTCGGCCCGAACGGGGACAGCCAAGGGCTGGGCGGAAGCCCTATTTCTTCACCCATTTTGCGCGACGTCGCCAATATCTTGAGGCGTTCGGCGCTATACCGGACACGCACGAACCGGCCGCGCGTGTCGCGCGGTTGCGGGCGCTGCCCACCGGCTGAAAACAGCCCCAGTTCATGCGTGCGCGGCTCGTATGTCATGCGGCGCGTTCCGGCGGCCAAGGCAGATCAGACAACAGCTTCAGGCATTGACGCGGTTCAGTCGGCGCGGGGGAACCCTTTTTGGGCTTGGGCGCTGGCTTCAGGGCGTCGGGAATGTCCATCCCGTCCGATCCCAGCTCTTGCCACCATGCTTCGTCCCATGCGGCGCGGCGAAGGTCGCGGGCGGGGAACGGGTTCGACGTGACAGGCTTGCCGTCGCGCGCGGCGTTCATGCCAGCTTCGCGGGCGTCTTCGATTGTCGGTTCCGGTTCGGGCGGATCGGCGGGCGTGTCGTCGCCGTCCTGTTCAGGCGCTTCCGCTTCAGCGTCGCCGCCGTCGGGTGCGGGCTGTTCTTCCACGTCTTCCTTTTCCAGCCGTTCCAGCGCCCAGCGCCCCAAGGGCGTGCCGTCCAGCATCCCCAGCACGCCCTTGTAAAGATCAAGCATCGCTTCCAGTTCGCGGCGATCATCGGGCGTCAGTTTCCGAAGCGCGACGATCCGCTTCATGGTTTTCGTGCAAAAGCCCTTCGACTTATATTCGGAATAGACGTCCTTAATGTCGTCGCCGATTCCCTTCTTTTCTTCTTCCAGCCGTTCGATCCGTTCGATCCCCAGCCGCAAGTCTTCCGATGATATTGGCCCGTTCGCCATTTCACTTTCTCCTGTTGGACCCGCCCCGCCGCACGGCATGAGCGGCTTTGATCAGTTGGAATTTTTGAGCGGCATCGGGTCTTCACCGTTCAAAACGCGATGCAGGGCGGACCGCGCGTCATCATCGGAGAGGAAAAACAGCTTTGAATAGATCGGCCCCAGCAACACGTTTCCCGCGCACAATGTCGATCCCAGCTTCTTTTCCAGGGCGTAGCCGTCCGGTTTTAGATGGACCGCCCAGCCAGCAATGCAGTGCGACGTTCCGCAACCTTTGCTCTTATCGTGCCAGAAATTCATGTTCAGATTGCCCGGTTCCTTCAGCACCGCTTGCGCTATCGCGACCAGCCGCGCATTTGCGGTTTCGGGATCGGGAACCGGGGAACCCCCGATGCTGGTGAGCGCCGGAAGGTCGCACGTCGCGCCTGATCTGACGTCGAGGAAACCCCCGATGCTGGTGAGCGCCGGAAGGTCGCACGTCGCGCCTTCGTTGACGTAGAGGGAACCCCCGATGCTGGTGACCGCCGTCGCATCGTCGCCCGTCACCAGAGTAAGATTACCAACTATCTTTCCTGTGTATGAATTCACTGATTGTCTCCCTATGGATCGCCCGCCAGCCGGACGCTGAATTTGGGTCCATCGCGGGGAAATGACGCTGCCCAGCGCGCAAAGACGCAAAAGCGCCCGGTTGCTGTTCAGTGCGTCGAACCGTTCCCCGCGATGGATTGCAGAACTGGAAGAAGCGCGGCCGCCCGTTCGGAAAGTTTTGCTTTCTCGACGTGCGTCAGCTCGCCGTCTTCCAGAAATTCGTTGCCGTCGGCGACCAGCCGCGCGGATTGCGACAGCGCCCGGCGGACGGTCGCTTCGTCGTCCACGTCCAGCGGCGCGGTGCTAAAGCCCATGACACGCGCGCACCGGGCGAAGGCTTCAGGCGGAAGAACCGCGAAGACCCGCATGAAGACGTCCAGCGGCATTTCGGAACCGTCGGCTTCGACGTAGGACCGCAGCTTGCGTTCCTTGTCCCCGGTCGCGGCGGCAAGGTCCGCCCAGCTAATGCGACGCCCATGCCCGACGAACATGCGAAGCGTGTCCGCGATCAGCGTTTTGACAGCCGGGACGGAAAAAGCGGGCATCATTTCCATAGCGCGACCTTGGGCGTAAGCGCACGGTGCGAACATGAAACGGCCCAGAAAGACTTTGCGAACAGATCAAAGGCGCGGCGGGACTGGGGGACAATGCCCCGCCGCGCGTGCGACACGGAACGCGCTTGATCGGCGTTCGCAGGGAACGGAAGGACGACGCCCGTCATGCCGCGATCCTTTGGGCATGGGGGCAATCGACGAAGGTGCAAGCGTTCGGGATTTCCCCGTCCACCCGCTGTTCGCAGACAGCGCAGACGATCACGCGATCCGGGGAATAGTCTTCCACCCGCATGTTCGGGCTGTTGGCGATTGCGGCGTCATCTTCCAGAGCGGACACGCAGGGCGGGTAAATATCTGGGCGCAACCTATGGCGCGAAACGCCCGTCGCGGCCGCGACCTTCAGCACATATTCGGCGGAGCAGCGTTTGGACTTGTTGATCCAGTGCCATACCGAAGGCTGCGACACACAGATTTCGCGGGCCAGGGCAGCTTGACCACCGGCCGCTGCCACCGCGTCATTCAAGGCTTGTTCCATGATGTCCATTATTGAGGAGTATAGACGTTTCTATATTCCCGTCAATAGACATTCCTTTGGAGACACCAATAGAGGTTTATATAAAATGGGCATCATGAACATTGGTGAAAGAATTGCGGAACGATTAGAGGCGCTGGGCGGACGCCCGCAAGGCTTCAGCCAAGCATGGCTTGCGCGTGAAACCGGGCTTTCCCAACCGACGATCAATGGATTGATCAACCGGCCGACGCGCGGATCAAAGCATCTGCATTCCATTGCGCGCACACTTCAGACCACCGTTTCCTTCCTTGTCGGTGACACCGACGATCCTTTTGCCGACGTGGCCCCCGTGCCATCGCAGACCGATCTTGCCGATCAGTTGAACCTGGCACTGATACCCCATCTTGAACTTGGCTATTCGATGGGCGGCGGATCGGTCTTCGACGAGTATCACCATGTCGGGTTCCGCACCTTCGACCGCGAATGGCTGCGCTCGATCACGCGCGGCGCGTTCGAGACGCTTTTCGTGGCGCGGGGCGATGGCGACAGTATGCAACCTACGCTCATGGACGAAGACATGGTGCTAATCGACACGTCGCAAAAGGACATCCGCCAACAGGATCGCATCTGGGCGATCAGCTACGGCGATCTTGGAATGATCAAGCGCATTCGCCGCACCCCGAAGGGAACCTATTTGATTATGTCCGACAATCCGGTAGTCTTGCCGATTGAAGCGGTGGACGAAGAAATGCACGTCGTCGGGCGTGTGATATGGATCGGTCGCAAGATTTAACCTTGTGGGCGCCATACGGGGAATGTGAGCATGAAAAACTGCTGGAAATGCGCCGAACAAATTCAAGAGGAGGCGGTCGCATGCCGCTTCTGCCACGCCAATCAGTTGTCGCGAAGCGCGGGCGCGGCTGGGGCCGCGCACGGCACGCCTGAACGGGTTGAAGCGGCGCAACCCATCAAAACAGGGTTTGCGCGGATGTTGGTCGCAGTCGCACTTTTATTGGCGGTTGGCTATGCGTGGCCGGGCGATAATAAGCCCGCCAGTCCCGAAAATTCCACATGGCGGTCGGGCTTTGTGAGTGTCCCGGTAGCAGAGGTGATAGCAGCGTTTGATGACAACGAAGTTGCCGCAGAAAGCCGTTTTGGAGGCTCAACCCAGCAAGTAGCGGGCGTGGTGAGCGAAATTAACGCCGGGTTCGGCGACACATCAAATCTGGTTTTGACTGGTGACAGACGTAAGGATGGACGCTTGTTGATTGATCTGATTGACGGTCAAAGAGACAGCGTCACCCGGATTAAAAAGGGCCAGACGATCATCGTTCAATGTAAAAAAATAACCGAATTTCTCGGACAACCGGTGGCAAGTGACTGCCTCGTTGCCGTGGAATAATCTAACTATAGTTTTATCTATTGACTTTCCTATAGTGTAGGCTATTCACTTCCCATCGCCGGACGATCCGGCTTTGGAGAACTTGCCATGTCGGACCTTCTTCGTTTTGAAGAACTTACGCGCGCGC
This sequence comes from Sphingomonadales bacterium, assembly GCA_031409315.1. Taxonomy (GTDB): domain Bacteria; phylum Pseudomonadota; class Alphaproteobacteria; order Sphingomonadales; family Sphingomonadaceae; genus Aquisediminimonas. Next base: position 10,910 of record JANNWX010000099.1, read on the forward strand.
AACGCCGCATACTTGCCGCGAAACTGGACCGTCTGACGGCGCGCTTCGCCTATGCCGTGATCGCCGCAACCGTCCTGATCTTCGCGGGGCAGGGCGTGCGCTACCTGATCCTGTCGGGGGCGCTGTCATGAAGCGCAAAGTCGTGAACATGCGGATCAGCGTCACGGTCCCCGCCGACATGTCCGCCGCCGCCGCGCGCCGGAAAGTGCGCTATTTGATCAAAGACGGATCGGGCTGGGAACGCCCTGAAGACGTGACGGTCCGGTCCGTTCGCCCAGCCGGGCGGGAAGGGGCGCTGTCATGATCCAGATCGTCGAAGTCCGCGAAGCCTATGGTTCCGATTTCTATGTCTATCAGGGCGAACGCCTTGTCCGTGTCTGCCCTTCAATCTGCATGGCGCGCGAAGTCGCGGCGGGGCTGCTCTAATGGGCGGCGTCCGCACAATGGCGGCGTGCATGGAAGCCGCTGAACGCGCCGCGCGGTCAAGCGTCGTCGCCTTCCCGATCCCAGCCGCGCGGGTTCCTGTTTACGGGACAGCGCCCCGCCTGAACCCCGTCTTTATCGAAGGGCACGGCGACGCTTGCCCAAGCTGCAATATCCGCGCGTGGTATGTTGGACGCGTTACGGCCGAATGCGCCGCATGTGGCACTGTCCTTCCCGTTGTCCATGCCAATAAATTCAGGGACGCCGGGCTATGAACGCCAGACTGGGCCGCGACCTGTTCCGCCTTTCGGTGTTGGCGGCACCTTTCATATATGTGAGCAATATATCGAAAGCCGCCGACACTGGATCATCTGCGGGCGCTTGGCCAACCTATCCGGCGGCACACAATATCAGGACCAGACCATGACTGAACAGGAAAACCGCCTTTACGCGGTCAATCTAATGAACCGCGCGGACGTCGCCTTCGACGTGCGTGACATTGCCGTCGTCGGCAAGATCATTCCGGTTCTGGAAGCGGACGTCGCCGACTGGCTGTCCAGCCAGCTTCGCGGAACCGTGTCGCGCGAACAGATTGTCGCCGCCGTCCGCGCGGGATCGCACCGTCCCGAACTGCCCCCGGTCAAGCCGGCCGCCGCGTCGCTGGAAGGGAACCTGAAATGACGGACCATATCCGCTTCACCGTTGCGGAAAGCAACGCGGGCTGGGCGATCTTTCACCAAGCGCCGCCGACCGAACATGGCGACGGCAAGCGTTCGCTTTCGCTGAAATTCCCGGCGCTGATCGCCAGCGAATATCTGAACGAACCGGCTGAAATGCTTGCCGGGATTGCTCAAATTCTGAACCAGCACTGGAACGAAGAATGACGGACACGCGGATCATGCTGGCGTCGGGCTTTCAGGTGGAAGTCGATAGATGGATGGACGCATGTTTCGGTGCGGCAATCAAAGATGATCAGCTTGAACGCGGCGACCGCTTCATTGAAGAAGCCCTTGAACTGGTCCAGACAATGAGCGGCTTCAGCGCCGAACGCGCCCTTGCCCTAGTCGATTATGTCTTCAGTCGTCCCGTCGGCGAGCCATTCCAAGAAGTCGGCGGAGTCATGGTGACGCTGGCTGCGCTATGCAACACCGCCAATCTTGACATTCACGTCGCCGCCGTGACTGAACTAGCGCGCGTCTGGACGAAGATCGAAACGATCCGGGCGAAGCAAGCCACAAAGCCGAAAGGCTCCGCCCTTCCGGTCGCTCCCAATAACGCCTTCCCGCCCGACGTTCAGCGCCTTGTGATCGCCGCGCGGATTGTCGCGTTCGAAGATCAATCGGCGGAAGCCCTTCGCGAATTGGATCAGGCAAGCGAAGCCTTTGCGGACCGCGTTCCTTGGGAAGACGAACCTGAAGGGGCGTCGTCGTGATCCCGGCGCGGGAAGCCCTTGCCGTCATGCTGGACAGCGTGAAGATGGCAGACGTGAAGGTCTCCACGGGTGAAGGCGGACAGGACGTCGCCGGGCAACCGTGCCCGGACAGCGCCGGGGCTGTCTTCAGCCAGGACGAAGACTTCCGCTATTTGCTTTGGCGCATTTGGAACCCGAACCGCCCGTTCTGGTCCTTCGGAATGCTGAACCCTTCGACCGCCGATCACATGAAGCTGGACCCTACGGTCAAGCGGTGTTGCCTTCGCGCCCTGAACGGCGGCGCTGGCGGGCTGATCGTCTGGAACCTGTTCGCATGGCGCGCGACCGATCCGGCCGCAATGAAGCGCGTCGCCGATCCCGTCGGACCCTTCAATGACGAAGCGACCCGACTGGCGGTCGCCGCGTCGGCGCTGAACATTGCCGCATGGGGATCGCACGGCGTCCACCGCGAACGCGAACATAGGGTCCGGGCGGCACTGGGGCGGGATCAGGTTCCGCTTCACGCGCTGGCGTTCACCGCGACCGGGCTTCCCCGGCATCCCCTCTATCTGTCCTTCGACCTTCAGCCCCAGCCGTGGAAGTTCTGGGAATGATCGCCTTCGCTGAAGGTCTTCGCCGCTTGCTGGCGGGCACCGCGCCGGACGGAAGCCCGGTCGCAATGTATCGTGCGGACCTTCAGGGGCTGGGCGACGCGACTGACAGCTTCTATTCCCCGTGTCGGACCGGCTTGCACCTATGCGGCGCGACTGACGACGGCGACCAGCCGACGACAATGGGGAACTGGGAACTGTCCCCAGCCGACGCCAGACTGGCGTTCAAATGGATCACGGATCGGCTTGACGAAGTGCCGGTCGAACAAGCCGACTTCATTCTGGACCTTCAGGTGAACGACGATTGCGCCGACGGGCTGGCGTGCAATCGCCAGCAACTGGTCGCCCTGCTATCCCGCTGTGAGGCGGAAGGCGTGTAATGGACGCGAAGCGCCCCGTGGACCCTTCAGTCGCCGACTTTGTGAAGGCGCTTGCGCGGGCGAACGCGGCGCGCGATATTGCGCGTTTGAAAGAAAAGGATGGAAGACCGCATGAAGTCGCTGGAAGATCGTGCATGGCTGGAACTGGCTGAAGAACTTTCTTTGCCAGCCGCCGCGCGTCCGCGACTGGAAGGAACGGGTCTATTCCAGCGGCGTGTTGCCAATATCGCCTTGCGTGATTTCTTCGCAGCATTGCGCGCCGCGCCGCCTTTCACTTGGATCGACCGGCTTTTGACGCGGTGCGATCCATGAAGACAGTCATTTACGCCCGCTTCAGTTCCACCCTTCAGAACGCCCGGTCGATTGAAGATCAGGTCGCGCTTTGCCGCGAACGGTGCGACCGCGAAGGCTGGGACGTCGTGGACGTCTTCACGGACTTTGCTATCAGCGGCGCCGCCGGGATCGGGGACAACGCCCGTCCGGGGCTGAACGCTTTGCTGGCGCGCGTCGAAGCGGCCAATCACCCAAACGGTCCAGTCGATCAGGTTCTGGCTGAAGCAACGGACCGGATTGCACGTCACCAGGGCGACGCCTTCACGATCCGGGAACGGATCACGTTTGCCGGGGCGCGGCTGTTCACCATTTCCGACGGCATTGTCACGGACATAACCGCGACCTTCCGGGGGCTTATGGACGCCCAGTTCCGGAAAGACCTTGGCGCGAAGGTGAAGCGCGGACAGCGCGGGACCATATCGCAAAAGCGATCAGCCGCCGGGCTGGCCTATGGCTATCGCAAAGCGAACAAGCTGGACGAACGCGGCGAGCTGATCCGGGGCTTGCGCGACATTGACGACGATCAGGCGGACGTCGTTCGCCGTATCTTCCGGGAATATGCGGCGGGCGTCAGTCCCCGACAGATCGCGGATCGGCTGAACGCGGACGGCGTGCCAGCCGCCCAGCCCCGGTCCGGCGGGAACAGCTTTTGGCGGGCGTCCACCCTTTACGGCGACCGCAAGCGGAAGAACGGCATTCTGCAAAACCAGCTCTATATCGGCAAGCTGGTCTTCAACCGGACGCGGAAGATCGTCGATCCCCGCACGCGCAAGGCGCTGATCCGCCCGAACCCGGAAAGCGAATGGCTGGTCGAAGACGTCCCTGAATTGCGGATCGTTGCGCAAGAAGACTGGGACGCCGTTCAGGGCGTGCTGGGCATGGTCCAGACGCGCCGCCCCGAAAAGTCCCGCCGGCCGAAGCACATGCTGTCCGGGATCGTGCGCTGTGGCGTCTGTGACGGTGCCTGGACGATCATCGGGTCCGAACGCTGGGGCTGTTCGCGTCACCGTGAAGGCGGTCCAGCCGCGTGCGGGAACAATCGGTCCATATCGACCGGGCAAATGGAAGCGCGCGTCCTGCGCGGGCTTCAGCAACACATGCTGGACCCGGACCTGATCGAAATTTACGTCCGCGAATATCATCTGGAACACGCCCGCCGGTCGAAGGAACTGGCGCGCGACAGTGAACGGCTGAAGAAGCGTCACCGTGAAGCGGTCGCCAAGGTCGAACGGCTTGTCATGGCGGTCGCCGACGGCGCGGACGAATTCGTCGAAATTCGGGAAGTGCTAGGGAAGTCGCGGGCGGAACGCGACGGTCTGGCGTCGCAACTGGAACAGCTTGAACAGCTTCCAGTCGTCGCGCTTCACCCGACGATCATAGCCGACTATCGGTCCCAGGTCGCGAAGCTGAACGCGGCGCTGGCGGAAAACCCTGAAGCGCGGCTTGAGGCAATCCCGAAATTGCGCGCGCTCATCAATAGCGTTCAGGTCCAGCCGAAAGCGACCAGCGCGAAGGGCGTCACTATCGAAGTCACTGGAAGGCTGAATTCCATGCTGGCACTTGCGACCGGCACGGACGCGCCGGGCGCGTCAATGTATGGTAACGATGGAGCGGGCGAAGGGATTCGAACCCTCGACCCCGACCTTGGCAAGGTCGTGCTCTACCCCTGAGCTACGCCCGCTCTGGCGTCTAGCGCGGGACGGATCACCGCGCGGGAAGCGGGCGCTTAGCAACGGTCGCGCGGCTTGGCAAGCCTTGTGGCGCATAGAGCGACCAGCTTTGCCCCGATGGGCCAATCGCGTCAGCATGGGCGATCAAGCGCCAGCCGTCGCCGCAGCGTGTGGCATATGCCAGCGCGGGTGCGCCGCGTTCGCGTTCGACAAACCAATAGTCCGCTTCAGCGCAGCTTACTGCCACCACCTTCAGCTGGCGTGATTGTTGGGCCGCCGCCACCTCAAGCACGGCCCGTGCGCGCGCATTGTCAATCGCCACCCGACTGATTGCTGGGGGCTGTGAGGCCATATGCGCAACCGCCTGCTCACTATGGCCGCGCTGGTTTACGATAAGCTGTCTGATCTGCAGAAGCGAACCGCCGATCCAGATGATGATCAGCGCCCAACCTAACCAGCGTCGCCAAGTGGCAGCCGCGATCAAAGCCCCAATCCGGTCGCCTGCAAAAAGCAGGATACCCAGCGAAACCAGTAAATAATATCTGGAAAACTGGCTGTTTCCGGGCTGCATGACAAGGACGATCAGCGGCATCGCAAATATCAGCAAGGCATAGAGCCAAAGCCTTTGCCCCACTGGCGTGCGCTGCACCATCATCAGCCCGAACAACATGGCAGCCAAAACCAGCGTCAGAACGGATGCAGCACCAAACGCGCCGATACCCGTTGTCATTCCGGTGAGTTCGGTGATGGCGCCGAAGAACAAGGTGGGCGTGAATGGGGTGTGGCTACCGACGGTCAGTCCGCCTGCAACGGAATAGGCGCTGCCCAGAATTACGGCGATGATAGTGCCGCTGACAATCGCTGCGGGCGCAAGGACACGGAAAACGTCACGAGTTGCCCGTTTGAAGCCCTTATCGCGCAAAATTGCTAGCCAGGACCACATGGCCAGGAGCGCCAATGCCGGAGCCATCATCAGATGCGATACTGTTCCAAGGCCCGCGATAAGCGCCAAACTGTCCCCCGGAGGCGGCCTTGACATATCATCGAGCCAATCATCCAGAACAACAATCGAACACATCACGGCAAGCACCATCGGCGCATAACCACGTGCTTCCGAACCATAGAGGACCATGATCGGAGCAAAGGCAAACAGGCTTGCAGTCGTCAGTGCAGCCGGGACGCTGCGTTTCAGGCCAAACCAAGCCGAAACGATGATCGTCGCCGTTCCCGTGGCGATTGCAAGCGCACGCATGACCAGCGGCGGCGCTGTTTCGCAGACCAATTGCAACCATAAGGTCGTCAGATGGTGATTATTATCATGGTGTATACTGGAAAAAACCCCCAGGAATGGGGATGCGTCTTTGGCAAATTTGGCCGACCACGCCTCGTCCATCCACATGCCCCCGGTCGCCGCCAGGATACGCGCCGTCAATCCGGCAACGACAATGGTTCCCAGTATTGCCCAAACACGGGGCGAAAGACGGTGAATGGCAAGGCGCGTCATGCCGTTTGCCTAGCGTTTCTTGGTTAATCTCGGTTTAAGACATGGTATATAAAGTCAGGACTTGCCACCGTCGCCGTCTAATCCCACATAGGCTTTGCAATCAAGGGAGGTAGTTTTGGCAAGTCTGGGGATGAGCGCGGCAGAAAAAGAGGCGGTCGACGCTTTCAAGCGGGACGTGATCGAACCGTCAATGACCAAGCTTGTTATCCTGGACTTCTGGGCCGAATGGTGTGGACCGTGCAAGGCCTTGTCACCCGTCCTTGAAAAAGTCGCGGCCGATTACAGTGACAAGGGAGTCATGCTCGCCAAGGTGAATGTCGATGAAAATAAGCTCATCGCCTCACAATTCCGGGTCCAGTCGATCCCCACAGTCTATGCCATTTTTCAAGGGCAGCTTGTTGCGGACCTAACGCCAGCGCGCACGGAGGCTCAATTGGTCAAGATGATCGACCAGATCTTGAAGCAAGTGCCTGTGCAAGGCGAGGCTCAAGCGCTTGAGCAAGAAATTGAACCGCTGATCCAGATGGGCGAAGACGTGCTTGCGGCGGGCGATACCGAACGGGCAGTGGCCATATTTTCGCAGATTGTTGAGATGGCGCCTGAAAACATGACAGCTTTGGCGGGACTGGCGCGGGCCCTGATTGCTGCGGGGCGGATCGACGAAGCGGCGACAACCTTAAGCGCACTCAATGCCGATCAGGCAAAGGACGCGGCAATCGTGCGGGCACAGTCAGCATTGGCGTTAGCAAACGAGGCTTTGCCCGCCGATGACCTGCGCGGATTGATCGCCACGGTCGCTGCCAATCCTAATGATTTTGAGGCACGGCTGGCGCTTGCTGGCGGACTGATGGCTGCGGGTGACCGCGACAGTGCGGCTGATCATCTGCTTGCCATCATTGCGGCAGATCGTGACTGGAATGACGGCGCTGCCCGCACACAATTGCTCCGGATGTTTGATGCGGTTGGGGTCGAAGATCCCTGGGTCAGTGCGCAACGCCGTCGCTTATCGGCGGTGTTGTTCACATGAGCGTCAAAGTGGGAACCCGACTGTCAATTTTTCCGCTGTCGGGCGCGTTGCTGTTCCCGCGGATGCACCTGCCCTTGCATGTTTTTGAGCCGCGTTATCGCGCACTGGTCAGCGACGCGATTGCGCGGGATCGCCGGATTGGGTTGATCCAGCCGCGCACCAACACTGGGGGACATAAGGGCCAAAAGCAGGCTTTATTCTCGGTTGGTTGCATCGGCAAAATTGCTCAGGTCGAAACGGTCGATGATGGCCGGTTCAACATTGTCCTTGAGGGGCTGTCGCTGTTCCGGACCATCAGCGAGCTTGAAGTGACAACCCCGTTTCGCCAGTTGGAAGTCGTGCCGATAGAGAATGAAGCCGAGGATCAGCTGCTCGCTATTGCCGAACGTGCAGCGCTAGAACAGGAATCGCGCCGCTTTGCCGATGCGCAGGGTTACGCGGTCGATTGGGAGTCAGTGACCCGGCTTGACGATGAGGCTCTGGTCAACGGCATTGCACAGATTGCGCCGTTTGATGCCGCTGCGAAACAAGCCCTGCTGGAAGCGCCCAACATTTCGGCGCGCTCAGAATTGATTATCCAGTTGATGCAGTTTTTTGGCCGCCACGACGGCGACGATCGGGTAACTCTTCAATAGCTAATCTTTCGATAGCCGGGCGAGTGCGCGGTCGCGGCCGATGAGGGGGAGCATCGCCTTCATATCTGGGCCGTGGTCAAGGCCGGTCAGGGCGCGGCGTAGCGGCAGAAACAATGCCTTGCCGGCCCGGCCAGTTTGGGCCTTCAATGCGTTGGTCAGCGCGTGCCACGGATCATCGCTCCAATCCATCGTCGCTACAAGGTGCGCCGCCAGCTCCATAAATTCGCGGTCAGCGGCGTCGGTTTCCGCGTCGATAGGCCCCTGCACGACTTGCCACCACTCAGCAGCTTCGCTGACTTTGGTCAGGTTCGGGCGGATGGCTTCCCAGGCGGCAGCATCCACTCCTGTTGGAATCCGACCCTGCACAGCGGTGAAATCGAGGTGATGAACGATTTTTGCGTTAAGTTGGCTCAGTTCTCCGTCATCAAACCGGGCGGGCGCGCGCCCGAACCGCGCAAAATCAATTGACGCGATCAGAGGTGCCGGATCGCCGTGGGGTTCCACCGGATCGCTGGTCCCCAATCGCGCCAGCAAACTGACCAGCGCCATCGGTTCGGTCCCTTGTTCGCGGAAAGCATCCATGCCGAGCGATCCGAGCCGTTTTGATAATTTGCCCTCGGTGCCGACAAGTAAAGCCTCATGCGCGAATGTCGGCGGCGCGGCCCCGAGTGCTGCAAACATCTGGATTTGCGTCGCGGTGTTGGTGACATGATCCTCGCCGCGCACAACGTGGGTGACGTCCATGTCGACATCGTCAATCGCCGACGGCAGCATGTAAAGCCACGACCCATCGGCGCGGCGGATGACCGGATCAGACAGTAGTTTCGGGTCAAAATGTTGCGGCCCGCGCACAAGATCGGCCCATTCAATCGCCGTTTCATGGTCTAGCCGGAAACGCCAATGAGGCGCGCGTTGTTCGGGAACAGGGCCGTCTGTCGGCAGCCGTTCGTATACCGGCGGCAACCCCCGCCCAAGCAGAATTTTCCGGCGCAAGTCTAATTCTTCGGGCGTTTCATAGCAGGCATAAACGCGCCCAGACGCCAGCAACGCTGCGAAATGCGCTTCATACAAAGCAAAGCGCGCCGATTGCCGTTCTTCACCGTCCCAATCTAGTCCGAGCCAAGCAAGATCAGCCCTTATGCCGGTGACAAATTCCTCCTTAGACCGTTCGAGATCAGTATCGTCGATCCGCAGCAGAAAGCGCCCGCCATGTTTCTTCGCCCACATCCAGTTGTGGAGCGCTGTGCGGATGTTTCCGACATGGAGATTGCCCGTCGGCGACGGTGCAAATCTTGTTACGACAGGGCGAATGGTGATGGTCATGCTGTCCTGAATGCATTTGTAATGGGATAGCGGCGGTCACGGCCGAAATTGCGTTTGCCGAGCTTGACGCCTGGCGGGGCCTGCCGTCTTTTATATTCCGCCGTATATAACAGCCGTTCGATCCGGGCGACGGTTTCGCGGTCAAATCCGCGCGCTGCCAAGGCGTCGACGGACAATTCTTCTTCAACCAGCCCCATCAGGATCGGGTCTAGGACTGGATAATCTGGTAGACTGTCAGAATCTTTCTGATCGGGCCGCAGTTCCGCGCTGGGCGGCTTGGTGATGATCGTTTCGGGCATGACGGGGCCATCGGGACCAAGGCCAAGGCGCGGTTTGTTGTCGTTACGCCAACGGGCGAGCGCGAACACCGTCATTTTATAGGCATCCTTGATCGGATTATAGCCGCCCGCCATATCGCCATAGATTGTGGCATAGCCGACGCTCATTTCGCTTTTGTTGCCGGTCGTCACCAGCATCGGGCCGAATTTGTTGGAGAGCGCCATCAATGTAACGCCCCTGATCCGAGACTGGATATTTTCTTCGGTCAAATCCACATCTTTGTCGGCAAAAGAGCCTGACAGCATGACGTCAAATGCATCAACAGCAGGCGCAATCGGGATCGTATCGAGGCGGCACCCTATCATTCGCGCACAGGCCGCCGCATCATCGAGCGAAGCCTTTGACGTATAGCGCGACGGCAACATGACACTCCAAACCCGGTCCGGCCCCAGCGCATCCGCCGCAATCGCCGCGCAAATCGCCGAATCGATCCCGCCTGACAAGCCGAGGATGACGCCGGAAAAACGGTTGCTATTCACATAATCGCGTAAACCAATCATCATCGCATGATAGACATCAGCCGGATGGGGATCGAGCGTGGCAACCGGCCCGCGCGCGCACGTCCAGCCTGTCGGCCCCTGTGACCAATGGGTGATCGCCACCGCCTCTTCCCAATCGGGCATCTGGTGCGCGACCGATCCGTCGCCGTTGAGAACGAAACTCGCCCCGTCAAAGACCAATTCATCCTGCCCGCCAACCCGGTTGAGATAGGCGAGCGCCAGCCCGGTTTCGGCAACCCGCGCGCCGCCCACCTTGGCAGAGCGGAATTCATCCTTGTCTATTTCATAGGGGCTGCCGTTCAAGGCGAGGATGAAGGCCGCCCCTTGTGCCTTCAAATGGGCGCAGACAGATGGAAACCAGATGTCTTCACAAATGGGCACGCCGATCTTCAACCCGCGAAAATCAATCGGCGCGGGCAAAGGCCCGGCATCAAAATAACGCTTTTCATCGAATGTGCCGTAATTAGGCAGTTCATGTTTGTAGCGCATCGCCAAGACTGTGCCGCCATCGAGCAACGCAACTGCATTATACAGCCTGTCGCCGTCGCGGTGGAGCGTCCCAACCAGCATGGCGGGGCCGCCGTCCGCCGTAGCCGCAGCCATGCGAGCAAGCTCTGTCGCTGCCCGCGCCGCCAGCGCTGGTTTTTCGATCATGTCTTCCGCAGGGTAGCCGATCAGCTGCATTTCGGGGAAGATGATCAGATCAACACCGCCCGCCCCGGCCCGCGTGGCCAGCATCGTGTCGGCATTACCCGCAAGATCGCCGACGCGCTGCGACATTTGGGCAAGGGCAATGGTCAGGCAATCCGTCATGCCACCGCCCATAAGCATCGGCGGCGATTGCAGCAACCAGTGCGTGTGCGCGCCATACAATTGGGGTTGCTTCGACACGCCATGTCAATAAAGTGTCACATTCGGGGAGAGTCTGTTGGGCGCGAAGACCAAATATGCGCTGGGCGCACAGGATCCCGATGGTGCTGATCGCCATTTTTCTATCCGTGTGTTCCTCTTTTTTTGTGCCGTTTTGATTGTTATCGCGGTAGCCGCCTCTTGGCTGTCTGCGGTTGATATCGGCGGGTTTTTGCCGGTTTTTGCCGGGTACATGATGCTGGCGCTATGGGCAGGCTTGATCATCAGCGCGATTGCCCAGTTGGTGGCGTTGATGACGCCGGGGAAATGGCGGCCAGATGTGCGTGCGCCCTGGCTGCTGATGGCGATCCTGATGGCGGGTACAACATTGCCGACGTTTGAATTATTCAAACAGACCATCCTGCCCTTTCGAGGATTTCCCCTAGATCCGCCGCTTGCCGCCATCGATAGGCTGCTGTTTTTCGGCAATGATGCATGGCGGGTGTCCCACGTTCTGTTTGGGTCAGTGGACGCGACGCTGATGTTTGACAAAGTTTATGCGATCTGGCTGCCGCTGATGTTTCTGTTTCCAGCATTTGCCGTAATGGCGACGCCCGATATCCGGGTGCGAACGCGGCTGCTTGGCTGCTGGCTTGGGTCTTGGATCATCATTGGCAGCTTTGGGGCGTGGCTATTCGGGTCTGCCGGACCTTGTTATTATGAAGCATTGGTCGGGCCAAATCCCGGCTTTGCCGAAATGAACCGGCAATTGGCTGCACTTGCCAGCACTGCGCAAGGCCGCGGTCAAAGCATTGCCGCCATCGGGTTCCAATCGATGTTGCTGGCCGGCCATCATAAGGGCGAATTTGTGTCCGCCGGGGGTATTTCTGCGATGCCGTCTATGCATGTCGCTATGGCGCTTTTATTTGCAATTTCTGGGTTTTGCATCTCGCGTCCGATTGGGTGGATCATGGCCCTCTATGCCGTGCTTATCTGGATCGCGTCGATCCATTTGGGCTGGCATTATGCCATTGACGGGATCGCCGGGGCTGCGATGATGTGGGGCCTGTGGCAGATATCGGGCAAGATTGTCGTGGCCAGCCCGCCACCCTCAATTCCCCTTCCCCCCGGCGGCGAGGTTCGCTAACAGGGCCGCGAAACTGGGCTGGGGACCGCGCGATTATGAAACTTCTCACCGGCAATTCTAATCCGGCGCTGGCCAAGGCGATTGCCGATTATCTTGACCTGCCCTTGACCCAAGCCAGTGTGCGCCGTTTTGCCGACGAAGAAGTCTTTGTCGAGATTAACGAAAATGTGCGCGGTGAGGATGTTTTCGTGATCCAGTCAACCGGTTTTCCGGCCAACGACAATCTCATGGAATTGCTGATCATGATTGATGCGCTGCGGCGATCATCGGCAAAGCGCATCACCGCCGTCATCCCCTATTTCGGCTATGCCCGGCAAGATCGCAAACCCGGCCCGCGCACCCCGATTTCAGCCAAGCTGGTCGCCAATATCATCACCACGGCGGGGGCCAACCGGGTGCTCTCCATCGATTTGCACGCCGGACAGATTCAAGGCTTTTTCGATATTCCAACCGACAATCTTTACGGTGCGCCGGTCATGTCCGCCGATATTCAGGCGCGGTTCGGGGCGAAGAATATCACCGTTGTCTCCCCCGATGTTGGCGGCGTGGTGCGCGCAAGGGCGCTCGCCAAACGGCTCGATAATGCGCCGCTCGCCATCGTCGACAAACGGCGTGAACGGGCGGGCGAAAGCGAGGTGATGAACATTATCGGCGATGTCGAGGGGCGCTTCTGCATCCTGATCGACGATATTGTCGATTCTGCGGGAACACTGTGCAACGCCGCCGCCGCCTTGAAAGCCGGCGGAGCCGAAGAAGTCGTCGCTTATTGCACCCACGGCGTATTGTCCGGCGGGGCCGTCGCCCGGGTTGAAGGATCCGAACTCAAAGAATTGGTCATCACCGATTCGATCGGCCCGCCAGATTCGGTTGCCGACGCCAAGAAAATTCGTTTGTTGACGATAGCGCCGTTGCTGGGTGAGGCGATCAAGCGGATCGCGGACGAAAGCTCGGTTTCGTCATTGTTTGATTGATCAGTCGTATCCTCCATCAACAAGTCGCTGCGAGATCCACCAGATGTTGCCCCACGCGTCACTCACCCCGCCTTGGCGGTCGCCGTAGAGCATGTCTTGCACTGCCATAATTTCAGTAGCGCCAGCGGCGATTGCCCGCGCCATGCTGACGTCGGCATTTTCCACATAGAGATAATATGATGCTGGCATGGCGGGATAGCCGCGACCGGATTCGCTGACCATCACAATCGCCGTGCCGATGCGGATTTGGGCATTGGCGATTTTGCCGTCGTCGCGCAAATCGCGACTAATTTCCGTGCCGCCAAGGCCGTTGACCTGGAAAGCGCAGAAGGCGTCTGCCCGGTCCATAAAAAAATAAGGGGTGACGGTGGCAAAGCCGGGGGGTGTCGTCATGCAAATGCTCCTAATCAGCCCTTGCAGTATCCCCCAAATATCCGCAGGACGCCAGTATGATTTCGGACGCCGACATTGCGCTTGCGCACCGCCTTGCCGACGCCGCGGGTGCCGCAATTCGCCCCTATTTTCGCGGGAATTTCGGGCTGGAGAGCAAGGAAGATGCGTCCCCTGTTACGCTTGCTGATCGCGCCGCAGAGACGGTGATCCGCCAGATATTGGAGGTTGAGCGACGTCATGACGGCATTATCGGCGAGGAATATGGCAGTGTGCGCGAAAATGCGTCCAGACAATGGGTGATCGATCCTATCGACGGCACCACCAGCTTTGTTGCCGGGCGGCCGATCTTTGGCACCCTCATCGCGCTGATGCAGGACGGCTGGCCGGTGCTGGGCGTGATTGACCAGCCGATCCTGAAAGAACGTTGGGTGGGCAGAACGGGGCAGGCCACCACCTTGAACGGAAAACCGATTAAGGCCCGTGCCTGCGCACGCCTTTCTGACGCAATCTTGGCGACAACCAGTCCGCACTGCTTTTCCGACCATGAGGCGGGGCATTTCATGGCGCTCGCCGCAAAAACCGCGCACCGGCGGCTGATCTGGGGTGGCGACTGCTATAATTATGCGCTGCTGGCGAGCGGGCATATCGACATCGTGGTCGAGGCTGGGTTGAAACTCCACGATCTGGCGGCACTGGTTCCCGTCGTTGAAGGCGCTGGTGGGACGATGTGTGACTGGTCGGGCGAACCGCTCTGCGCTGATAGCAAGGGGGATGTGATTGCGCTTGGTGATCCGGCGCGACTTGACGATGTGCTGGAAGGACTCGCCTGCGCTCATGGCTGAGGTTTCTATTCGTTTCGCCATGCCTGACGAACGCCTGCGGCCTTATCTTTCCACTTATTGGGAGATGGAAGTCAGCGGCGAGGGTGTGGTTGAAGATATGCTGCACCCGGAATGGGCCAATATCCGGATGACTTTGGATACACCTTGGGGATTTGCATCTTCCTTTGACCAGCTTGGTCAGCTTGACGGCCACGCGATCATCCACGGCCCTACCAGCAAGCCAACATTCGTGCGGGGCTATGCCGGGCGAGCCTTTGGTGTCGGGATATTACCGCCGGGTTGGAACCGGTTCTGGAAGGCAGATGCCAGCACATTTGCCGATCGGTTTCCGCCGCTTTCGGAATTGATGGGCGATGAAGCTGCAGAATTTGAAAGCCTGTTACTGTCAGCGCCAGATTTCGAAGCGCGCGCGGAGCGGACCAATGCCTTCATGCTGACGCTGCTTGGCAGATCCCGTAAATCGCGCTTCGATGATCAAGTGACAGCTTTTTTCCAAGTATTGACTGATCCGGCCAGTGCAACGGTAGAACAGATTACATCAACGCTTGGGCTGCCCCAATCCCGCCTCGCTCGACTCTCAAAGCGCGGCTTTGGATTCCCACCCAAAACACTGCTTAGTCGCCAGAGGTTCTTGCGCATGCTCGGCACGCTGCATGCCAGGCCCTACGGCGAATGGGCCGATTTCCTTGACCCGCAATATGTCGATCAAAGCCATATGATTCGTGATTTTCAAAGATTTTTGGGCATGGCGCCAAGCCATTATTTTGCGTTAAATCGCCCAGTCCTGATGGCGGCAACCAAAGGGCGGGCGGCGGTTTTCGGCCAGCCGCTCCAGGGGCTGCACCTGCCCCAATCAACCCAATCGAAAGCCTGAGCCTTGACCGAAATCCGTGTCCAATATGCATTTCCGACACCCGCCCTGTTCGATCATGTTGCGGTTTACATCGAACTGACTGTTATCGGCGGGATGGCCCAAGATATGTTGCCGCCGGACATGGCATCGCTGCAGTTTTCCTTGTCGGGCAAATGGTCAACTGGCGTTGATTCCAATGCGCTTACCGAATCGTCCGATCGCGCCACGCTCTACGGCACGACGAGTCAGGGGCACTGGATTCGCGGGCAGGATGGCATTGGCTTTTGTGTCGGTCTGCACCCGCTGGCCTGGCCCACGATCCTCAACCGGAAAGCCGATCTGCACGTCGATAGGGCCTGTGACTTGCAAGATATTTGGGGAAAGGATGCGGATTTGTTTCTTTCGGGCCTTCAGCACTGCGCAGATTTTAAGTCGCGGGTGATTTTGGCGAATGATTTTTTTGTCGGTCGCCTCGGCAATTCCAAACGATCCCCCGCCGCGTCAGACATCATAGCGATCCGTCAGACACTTGCCGATCCAACATGCGCTGATGTTTCGTCAATGGCTAGGCGAATCGGCATGCCGCAGGTCAGGTTGGGTCGGTTGGCCAAAGCCCATTTCGGTTTTTCACCAAAAATGCTGATCCGGCGCGCTCGGTTTCGCCGGATGCTGCACCGGATTGACGCACATAGTTACACCAATTGGCCCAACTTTCTCGACCCGCAATATGTCGACCAAAGCCACATGATCCGCGATTTTCAGGATTTTATGGGCATGGCACCAAGCCAATATATGGGGCTGGAACGACCCTTTGTTGCGGCAGCCTTTGCTGAATTTCGGGCCATGATGGGGGGGCCGCCTTCCGACGGGTCTTGACCCTAAGGCCTGATCAAATTTATCGCCCAAACGCTTGCAATTCGGCGAATCTCTGTCTAAGGGCCGCTGCTTCCGTACGATTGAAATACGACCGGTCTGGCTGAAAGGGCTGCCACGACAGGTTTGAAATCGTCGCTTTTGAAAGGTGATAAAATGCCCAAACTGAAGACCAAGAGCGGTGTGAAGAAACGCTTCACGCTGACCGCTACCGGCAAGCTGAAACACGGCGTTGCTGGCAAGCGTCACCGGCTGATGAGCCACAATGCCAAGTATATCCGCCAAAATCGCGGCACCTCTGTCCTTTCTGACGCTGACACAGCGACGGTGAAGGCATGGGCGCCCTACGGCCTGAAATAGGAGAGCGGGACTATGGCACGCGTCAAACGGGGTGTTACCACCCACGCCAAACACAAAAATATCCTCGATCTTGCCAAGGGCTATCGCGGTCGTCGTAAAAACACGATTCGCGTTGCACGTCAGGCGGTCGAAAAAGCCGGGCAATATGCTTACCGCGACCGCAAGGTGAAGAAACGGACCTTCCGGGGCCTGTGGATTCAGCGCATCAACGCTGCCGTGCGGATTGAAGGACTAACCTATGCATCGTTCATGCACGGGCTGAAATTGGCCGGTGTCGAACTCGACCGGAAGGTTCTGGCTGATATGGCGATGCACGAAGGCGAAACCTTTAGCACCATCATCGCGCAAGCTAAGCATGCCCTGAGCGGGGTCGAAGGGGCTGCCTTGCCCTCAGCGGCATAGGCTCCCTTTCTCAAAATGCGCTAAGGGGCGTGGGCGGCACACTTGCCGTTCGCGCCCTTTTGCATTCCCGTCATTCCTGCGAAGGCGGGAATCTAGGAACACCCAAAATGGCTGAAGGATGAGTGAGTTTGAAGCAGCCGTGCGTCTATATGTTAGCGAGTCGAAAGCACGGGACACTTTATGCTGGTGTCACGTCGAATTTGATCCAAAGACTGCATCAGCATCGGGAAAAGACAGTTTCTGGTTTCACTAATGATCATGATGTGACACGACTGGTTTGGTTCGAAATGCACGAAACGATGGAAGCAGCAATCCAGCGCGAGAAGCGCATCAAAAAATGGAATAGGGATTGGAAAATTCGACTCATTGAGGAAGAAAACCCTGAATGGCTTGATTTGGGAACCAGCATCGGGTTTGAACCTTTGCCAGCGCCGGACAAAAAACCATTCCGTCATTCCCGCGAAGGCGGGAATCCATGAACTCCATGGTGGATAGTTTGATACTATGCTTGGCAAAGAACGTGTTCTTGGATTCCCGCCTTCGCGGGAATGACGGGGTAGGGAAATGAGCGACAAAGACTGGCAAGATAATCTCACAGACTACAAGACAAAATATCTTCCAAAAATCATCAACGCCCCGGATTTGGCCACGTTGGAGGCACTCCGGGTTGAGCTGCTTGGAAAAGGCGGCTGGATAACGCTTATCCTCAAGACCTTGGGCAATATGTCGCAGGGGGATCGCCAATTCAAAGGCCCCTTGATCAACGGCCTGCGCGAAGATGTGTCGCAGGCACTCACCGCCCGGAAGGCTGTACTTGAAACCGCAGGGCTCAACGCCCGCCTCGCCACAGAGCGGCTGGACATGACCCTGCCTGCACCCGAATCGCCCTGCGGATCGGTCCACCCGGTCAGCCAGGTGATGGATGAACTGGCCGAAATCTTCGCTGACATGGGCTTTGCCGTCGCCGAAGGGCCGGAAATAGAGGATGATTGGCACAATTTCTCTGCGCTCAACATTCCCGAAACGCATCCGGCGCGCGCGATGCATGATACATTCTACTTTCCGGATCAGATGGCTGTGGGCGGCAAGAAAATGCTGCTCCGCACCCACACGTCGCCCGTGCAGATCCGGACGATGATGACCGGGCAGCCGCCGATCCGCATCATCGCGCCGGGGCGGGTCTACCGTTCGGATAGCGACGCGACCCACACGCCGATGTTTCACCAGATTGAGGGTCTGGTGATCGACAAGGGCATTCATCTGGGTCATCTGAAATGGACTTTGGAGACATTTCTGAAGGCTTTTTTCGAACGCGATGACGTGAACATCCGCATGCGGCCTAGCTATTTCCCCTTCACCGAGCCGAGTGCAGAGATCGACATCGGTTTTTCGGTCGTGAACGGCAAACGCGTCATTGGCGGAAACGATGGCTGGATGGAAGTGTTGGGCAGCGGTATGGTTCACCCCAAAGTCATCGCCAACTGCGGGCTGGACCCGAATGAATATCAGGGCTTTGCTTTCGGCACCGGCGTCGATCGGCTCGCCATGCTTAAATACGGGATGGATGATTTGCGTGCCTTTTTCGACGGCGATCTGCGCTGGTTGAAACATTACGGCTTCGGTGCCCTCGACGTGCCCACGCTGAGCGGGGGGGTGTCGCCGTGAAATTCACGCTGAGCTGGCTCAAAGAGCATCTCGATACCAGCGCGACCATTCAGGATGTGGCCGACGCGTGCAACCGTATCGGGCTAGAAGTCGAATCCATTGAAAACCCGGCGGAGCGGTTCACTGGCTTCACCGTCGCCAAGGTGCTGACCGCCAGCCCGCATCCGCAGGCCGATAAATTGCAGGTTCTGACCATCGATGTCGGCAATGGCCCGCTACAGGTCGTGTGCGGCGCGCCCAACGCCCGCGTGGGCCTTATCGGTGTCTTCGGGGCCGAAGGCGCGGTTGTGCCCGCCAATGGCATGATGCTCAAGAAGACCGCCATTCGCGGCGTCGAATCGAACGGCATGATGTGTTCTAGCCGCGAACTGGAACTGGGGGATGATCATGACGGGATCATCGAACTTCCCGCCGACGCGCCGCTCGGCACCGCATTCAGCGACTATGCCGATTTCAACGATCCGGTGATTGACGTTGCCATCACCCCCAACCGGCAGGACTGTATGGGCGTGCGTGGCATCGCCCGCGACCTCGCAGCAGCAGGGCTTGGCGCACTGAGGCCGCTTGCCGAGGTCTACCGGATGACCGCGCTCGCGCCTGTCCAAGGCAGTAATCCTGCACCCGACGTGCGGACCGATGATTCAGAGGGCTGCCCTGCCTTCTACGCGCAAGCGGTTTCGAGCGTCACGAATGGCCCTTCACCCAAATGGATGACCGATAAGTTGCGTGCCGTCGGCCAGAAACCGATTTCGGTATTGGTTGATATTACCAACTTCATCTCGATTGACCTTGGCCGTCCATTGCACGTTTATGACCGCGCCAAGATTTCCGGTGCGCTGATTGCGCGGAAAGCCAAAGACGGCGAACAGGTCCTCACCCTCAACGGCAAAACCTACACGCTTGATGCCAACATGACAGTCATTGCCGACGACATGGTCGTGCATGACATTGGCGGGATCATGGGCGGCGAAGATTCGGGCGTGTCCGATGCGACCAAAGACGTGCTGATCGAATGCGCCTATTTCAAGCCCGAACAGATCGCGCGCACCGGGCAAAAGCTGATGCTGACCAGCGATGCACGCCAACGGTTCGAACGCGGCGTCGATCCCGCCTTTCTTGACGACGGTCTGGCGATCGCGACCAAGCTGGTGCTTGATCATTGCGGCGGCACGGCAAGTGCTGTCACGCGCGCAGGCACACCGCCTGTCGCGCCGCGCAATATCGCCTATGACACCGGTCACTGCGCGAGGCTTGGTGGCATTGACGTAGCAGCGGATCAACAGAAGCAAATTCTTGAATCTCTGGGGTTTTCAGTCTCAGCTGATTGGAACGTTACCGTCCCGACGTGGCGTCGTGACGTCGATGGGCCCGCCGATCTGGTCGAGGAAGTTGTTCGCATGATCGGGCTGGACAAGGTGCCGTCCACCCCGCTGCCTCGCGCCGATGGTGTGGCAAAGCCGACAGCGACACCCGCCCAAACCATCGAGCGCAAGGTCCGCCGTGCCGCCGCCGCACGCGGCCTCAACGAAGCGATCAATTGGTCTTTCCTGCCCGAGAAGGAGGCCGCTGCCTTTGGCGGTGGCATCTGGAGCCTCGCCAACCCGATAAGCGAAGATATGAAAGTCATGCGATCGTCGATGCTGCCCGGCTTGCTCTCTGCTGCCCGGCGCAATGTGGATCGCGGGGCCGACAGCGTCCGCTTGTTCGAAGTGGGCCGTCGCTATCTGGCGGACGGTGAGCGCGCGACACTGGGGATCGTGCTGGTCGGTGACAAAACACAACGTGGTTGGGACGGCAGGCTTTGTGAGGGCAAGGCAGTCGCTTTTGACGCCTATGATGCCAAGGCCGAAGTGATTGCGATGCTAGCAGCGGCTGGCGCACCGGTTGATAATCTACAAATCATGGGCGATGCGGGCGATCATTATCACCCCGGCCAATCCGCCACGCTGCGGCTGGGCCCCAAAACTATCCTCGCCAGCTTTGGCACTCTCCACCCGTCGATTGCCAAGGCCTTTGATCTTGACGGCTCCGTCATTGCGGCTGAGATCTTTCTGGATGCCCTTCCGGCTAAGCGCGGCGCCCGGTCCTTCATGCGCCCGGATTATGTGCCGCCAGCCCTACAATCGGTAACCCGCGACTTTGCTTTTCTGGTGCCTGCCGATTTACCCGCTGGTGATCTGGTCCGCGCGGTCAAGGGATCGGACAAAGACACTATCGTCGCAGCCCGCCTGTTTGATCGGTTTTCCGGGCAAGGGGTGCCCGATGGCCAAAAATCGTTGGCGATTGAAGTCACCCTGCAACCCGGCGCGAAAAGTTTTGCCGAGGACGAGCTGAAAGCGATTGCCACGCGTGTCGTTGCCGCCGCATCAAAACTTGGCGCGGTATTGCGCGGGTAGGCCCTTTGCTTTTTCTGTCATAATCGGAGATGGTCGCCCGATAGGCTTTGTTAAGCTGGGATGCTGAGTATGAGAGTGACGCGTTTTCGGAATTTCGTGCTGGTCTTGGCGGCTCTGACATCGGCATGCGGCGGTAGCGGAACTTCGGGCGGCGGAACAACGCCCCCCGTTGTCACGCCTCCAGCCGGAACAACCTGTTCGCTGCGGGACCGTCAGGATTGGGCCTTTTCGGTGTTAAACGAATGGTATCTGTTCCCCGAAACTCTTCCCGCCAGCCTTGATCCCGCGCCATTTTCGACAGTGGGTGCCTATGTTGACGCGCTTACGGCGACCGCGCGTTCGCAACGGCGTGACCGGTTCTTTTCCTTTGTAACGTCGATTGCCGAAGAAAACGCCTTTTTCTCGTCTGGGGCGACGGCCGGGTTCGGCGTGCGCCTTGCCTCGGATTCGGTTGCACGGCGGATATTTATTGCCGAAGCGTTTGAAGGCGCGCCCGCGCTGGCGGCTGGCGTCGACCGGAGCACGGAAATCCTGGCCATTGGCGACACGCCGTCGGTTCTGCGCACGGTGAGTGACATCATTGCCGCCGAAGGCACGGCTGGCGTCACGGCGGCACTTGGGCCTAGCACTGTTGGCACAACCCGGACCTTGCGCGTCACCGATGCTGGCGGCACGCGTAATGTGACCATCGCCAAGGCTGAATTCGCGCTGACGCCGGTGTCGGCGCGCTACGGCGCTAAAATCATCGATGATGGCGGCCGCAAAATTGCCTATCTTAACCTGCGGACCTTTATCTCGACTGCCGACGCGCAGTTGCGAACCGCCTTTGATCAGTTCAAGGCGCAGGGCGTTACCGATTATATTGTCGATTTCCGCTATAATGGCGGTGGCTTGGTTTCGACCGCCGAACTGATGGGGGATTTGCTCGGCGGCGCGCGAACTGCGTCTGATACTTATTCTCTCACCACGTTTCGTGCTTCAAAGGCCAGCAACAACAGCACTCGCCGGTTTTCTCCGCAGCCTGGGTCGGTTATGCCGACGCGAATCGCCTTCATCACGACGGGCGCAACGGCATCAGCCAGCGAATTGGTGATCAACAGTTTCATTCCCTATTTGGGCACCAACCTTGCGCTGGTGGGCAGCAATACATTTGGA
Source organism: Sphingomonadales bacterium (assembly GCA_031409315.1). Classification (GTDB taxonomy): domain Bacteria; phylum Pseudomonadota; class Alphaproteobacteria; order Sphingomonadales; family Sphingomonadaceae; genus Aquisediminimonas. Next base: position 32,972 of record JANNWX010000099.1, read on the forward strand.
AAACCCGTTGGCCAGATCGCTATCGACCGGGCGGCTTGTGATGACCGGTTCCGCGTTGTCGCCTTTTCCACCCAGAATTCGGCCAATGCCGGATTTTACTTTGACGGTTTGGCGTCAACCGTTCGCGCCTCGTGTCAGGCCGGGGATGATCTGACCCGCCCGCTTGGCGATGCCCGGGAAGCATCGGTTCGCAGCGCACTCGATTTTCTGGCGGGACGGGTTTGCACACCGATTACGGCATCTGCTGGCCAAGTAAGTCAATCTGTTCGGACGGGCGCAGCGGCCCCACAAATGATGACGCCCGACAATCCTTCCGTCCCTCAACGCGAAGTGCCCGGGCTTTTTTAGCGCGAGAGCAAAAACACCGCATGTTCAGCGCGAAAGTTGGCGGCAGACTCGCTCGTCAACTTGTCGCCGCTTAGGAACCAAGCGCCCTCGACACTGATCCCACATTCTTCAACAAGCGCCCGGAAGTCGTCGATTGTCACATGATGAATGTTGGGCGTGGCATACCAAGCAACTGGCAACAGCCGCGTTACCGGCATCCGCCCACCCCAGAGCAGAGACAGTCGCACACGCCAATGCGCGAAATTCGGGAATGAGACGAAGGCCTTGCGCCCGATCCGGAGTAATTGTTCAAGCACAAGATCGGGTCGCATGGTGGTTTGCAGCGTCTGGCTGAGGATTGCATAGTCGAAAGCGGCATCTGGATAGTCGGCAAGGTCAGTATCGGCATCGCCCTGAATGACCGACAACCCGCGCGCAACGCATTCGGCAACATTGGCCCGGTCCAGTTCCATCCCGCGCGCATCGACGTGCTTTTCATCACGCAACGCAGCCATCAAAGCGCCGTCGCCGCAGCCGACATCAAGAATGCGCGTAGCCGCAGCGACGCTATTGGCGATGATTTGAAGGTCAGGCCGAAGTGTCATTGTCCACCCGCTTCCAGAAATCCGCTGACCACCCTGTCAAAATCCGGTACCTCTAGGAAAAAGGCGTCATGGCCAAACGGGCTTACCAGTTCGACGAAGCTGACCGGCGCACCCGCCGCATTAAGGGCGTGGGCGATGGCCCGTGACTCGGTCGTGGGGTATAGCCAATCGGTATCAAAACTGATCAAGCAGAAGCGGGTTTTGGTCCCCTTGAAGGCGTTAGCGAGGTGCCCGCCAAATTCTTCCGCCAGATCAAAATAATCAATCGCGCGGGTGATATACAGATAGCTATTGGCGTCAAACCGGTCGGTAAAGCTAAGGCCTTGGTGGCGCAAATAACTTTCCACCTGAAAGTCAGCATCAAAACCGAAGCTTTTTTCGCCCAGGGGATTATCTGGTCGCCCCTGCAGGCGCCGACCGAATTTTTCGGTCAGCCCCTGTTCGGACAGATAGGTGATATGCGCCGCCATCCGCGCGACGGCGAGGCCCGCGTCCGGCGATTCTCCGTCATCATAATAGTCGCCGTCACGCCAGTTGGGATCGGCCATGATCGCTTGGCGCCCAACCTCGTGAAAAGCGATATTCTGTGCACTATGCTTGGCTGTCGAGGCTATGATGAGGGCGGCGGCCACCCGTTCGGGAAAATGCGCGGCCCAGCTAAGCGCCTGCATCCCGCCCATAGATCCGCCAACCACGGCGTGCAGACGATTTATGCCCAGATGATCCATCAACAACACCTGCGACCGCACCATATCGCTGATTGTGATGACCGGAAACCGCATGGCATAGGGTTTGCCGTCGTCGGCATGGGTTTCGGGACCGGACGATCCCATACACCCGCCAATGGCATTGGCGGCGATTACGCAAAAATGGTCGGTATCAATCGGCTTGCCCGGCCCGACCATCCGTGCCCACCAGCCCGGCTTGCCGGTGATCGAATGATTGGAGGCCACATGCTGATCCCCGGTCAGCGCATGGCAGATCAGGATAGCATTGGTCGCGCCTGCACTTAGCGTGCCGTATGTTTCATAGGCGATTTCAACGGGCGCAAGGCTGGCCCCGCCGTCCAGCACGAGCGGGCCGGGCAACGTCACACGGCGGTCAAGGCCAAAGCGGGGATCATCCATCATTGCCGGGCTGGCTAGGGCGCGAAGGCCCGCCTTGTCAACGAAAGCCATGCACCTTACAGGCCAGCGCCATGGATAGACCCCAACCAAAGTCCTGGATCATGGATATCGCGCCCTATATTCCGGGTCGCTCAACCACTGATGATGGCCGTAAAGTCGCCAAATTATCATCAAATGAAAATCCTCTGGGCACAAGCGAAAAGGCGCGCGCCGCCTTTGCCGCCCATGCTGGCAATCTGGAACGCTATCCCGATGCCAGCGCGCACGATCTGCGCGAAGCATTGGCCGCCGCCCACGGGCTTGACCCTGCCCGGATCATTTACGGCAACGGGTCGGACGAAATTCTTCATCTGGCCGCAGGTGCCTTTGCCGGACCGGGGGATGAGATCATCTTCGTCAAATACGGCTTTGCGGTTTATGAAATCGCAACCCGTCGGGTGGGCGCGACGCCGGTCATTGCGCCCGACAAGGATTATGCGACCGATATCGACGCGGTCCTTGCCTGCGTGACCGCACGGACGCAGATCATCTATATCGCAAACCCGAACAACCCGACCAGCACCTTTGCCAGCCGTGAAGAGATTGCGCGGTTGCACCGGTCAATACCCCCCCATGTCCTGCTGGTCCTTGATCATGCCTATGCCGAATATCTGGAGGAAGGCGAGGATGATGGCGGCATTGAGCTTGCCCAAACTACCGCCAATGTTCTGGTGACCCGCACATTTTCAAAAATTTACGGGCTTGCCGCCGAACGGATTGGCTGGGGCTACGGGGCCAGCCCGATTATCGAGGCGATGCACCGTATCCGCCTGCCATTCAGCATCACAATTGCCGGGCAAAATGCGGCGATTGCGGCGCTTGGGGATACAGATTTTGTGGCAAAGAGCCGCGCCCATAATGCGCTATGGCGCGGCTGGTTGGCAGGGGAGATCGCTAAGCTTGGGAATGCCGGTCTGCGCACAGTCAACAGCAAGGCCAATTTCCTGCTTGTCTTGTTTGAAGGGTGCGTGAGCGCAGAGGCCGCCTATAAGGCGCTGATGGATCATGGCTACATCGTTCGCTGGTTGCCGGGGCAGGGGCTGGGCAACGGGCTGCGGATCACCATCGGGACCGAGGCCGAGACACGCGGTCTGGCGGCGGCGCTCCGCACGATTGTGGCCGGGGCGGCCTGATGCTGCCATTCGCGCGGGTCACTATCATCGGTCTGGGTCTGATCGGCTCATCGATTGCGCGCGCGATACGGGTGCATATGCCCACGGTTGCTTTGGCCGGGCATGATGCCGATCCACAGGTCAGGGAAGCCGCAAAAGCACTGAACCTTGTCGACGATGTTGCCGACACGGCGGGGGCCGCCGTCACCGACGCTGATTTCGTCATTCTCTGTGTTCCAGTCGGGGCAATGGGCATTGTCGCGGCTGAAATCCGGGATGACCTGCCGTTGGAAACGATAATCAGCGACGTTGGCTCCTCAAAAGCTGGCGTCATGTCGGCATTGCAGTCAGCATTGCCTGATCATGTGATCATCCCCGCGCATCCGGTTGCTGGCACCGAACGCAGCGGCCCTGAGGCCGGTTTTGCCAGTCTGTTTCACAACCGCTGGTGCATAGTGACGCCGCCCGAAACTGCTGATCCAGCCAAAGTCGCGCAGGTGCAGGCTTTTTGGGAGGCCTTGGGGGCCAATGTCGAAATCATGGATGCCGCGCACCATGATCTCATTCTCGCCATCACCAGCCATTTGCCACATTTGATCGCCTATACGATTGTCGGCACCGCCTCTGATCTGGAAGCCGTGACCCGTTCAGAAGTGATCAAATATTCCGCGGGCGGATTTCGTGATTTCACCCGCATCGCGGCGTCGGACCCGACGATGTGGCGTGACGTGTTTTTGACCAACAAAGACGCCGTGCTGGAAATGCTCCAACGCTTTTCCGAAGACTTGAGCGCCCTGCAACGGGCGATCCGCTGGGGCGATGGCGATGCTTTGTTCGATCTGTTCACCCGCACCCGCGCCGTGCGTCGCTCAATCATCGAACAGGGGCAGGATGATGACCGGCCCGATTTCGGACGTTCGGATCACGGTTCCTAGAGTGTTTTTGAGTGAGGTGGAAACAGCGAACGGCCCGGAAAACACGGAAAACCAAGAAATTCTAGACTCTGTTTGATTCAATCTGAAACAAACAGAGTCTCATTGAGGGCGTTGATGGCCTTGTGAACGCGCGGCTCCACCTCATCACGCGGCAAGCCTGGGGGGATCGGTGCGCCTACCTGCATCGTGACGATGCCCGATCGCTTGATAAAGGCACGCGGCCAGATTTTGCCCGAATCGACTGCGACCGGAATCACCGTCAGCCCAAGAATTTTATAAAGCCCGGCAAAACCGGCGCGCAATTCGGGCTGTTCGCCGTGCGGCACCCGTGTGCCTTCCGGAAACAAGACAATCGGGCGGCCCGAATCCTTGGCAATTTTTGCCGCAGCGATCATCCGGCGCATAGCCGCGCCGCCGGCATCGCGGTCAACCGGGATAACGCCTTGCGCCCGCGCCACATATCCCCAGCCAAACATGTCGACCAGTTCCCGCTTCATCACCACAACCGGCCGATCAAACAGCACCAAAGTTTCGATCGTTTCAAACATCGATTCATGCTTGAAAACATAAAGCGCCTGATCTTGGCTGATCTCGCCAATCACATTGACGCGGATACCCAGCAGGTGGCGTGCACACCATCGGTGCCACAAGGCCCAATTCCGCGCACCGGCGATGACCGCATTCTGCCCAAATGGCACCGCGAGAATAGCGGCAGAAACCGTGATGACACTCCCGGGGTAGAAGATCATGTTGAACAGCAAGGATCGGACGAAGGCGGTCACTTCACAACCCAAACAACACAGAAATGTGCCGCGCGATCAATTTGTTATATTCCTTGACCAGCATCGACATGCCCGGTTCGCTTTTAACCGCGTCCCCCACGACACTTGCGTCACCGTCAAGTGTGCGTTCCAGTTCAAACCGCGCGCGGCGCATATGCCAGTCGGTCGTGACCAGCCGGACCGTGCGGAATTTGTGTTTTCGGGTCCATGCCGCAGCTTCGCGTGCGTTAGTCACTGTATCAACTGCATCCTTACCCAAATCGATGCAGCATGCAGACAGAGAGGCCGGAACATTCTGGGCCAGATCAAACTCACTACGTTTCACAGAACGGTCTACCCCGGAAACCAAAAGCCGGTCCGCCTGGTTGGTTTCTAGCAAATGAAGCCCGTGGCTCAATCTACCGGGCGCGCCGGTTAACACAATGACTGCGTCGGTGCGCACCGGATCAGCCGGTCCGGGCAAAAAAACGGCGAACCATGCCAACCCCAAAAGCCACAAAAGGACCAGCATCGACAGTGAACGGCGAATCATAATATCTGCCTTAATGCACCCAAGACCGTCGTCCGGGCGACCCCCATGGCAAGCGCGGTTCCAAGTGCTGGCAACAGCAAAATGATCAGCCAGCCTGAAATGCCCATAGCCATTGAGCCGAGCATATCAGAACCAATCGCCGACATTCTGCTGCCCAAAACCAGCATGGTCAAACAGGCAAGCGTCAATCCGATTGTCCCGCCAAACAGAGCATCGAGTGCGATTCGCCGCTGAAACAACCGGGCAATCTGAACATCGCTCGCCCCCAGCAAATGCATGACTTCAATCGTCGGACGGTGCGAATTGAGGGCGGCACGTGACGTCAAGACAACCACCGCCGCCGTCGCGCCCGCCATCAGTCCGACCAGCATGATGGCCAGCAGTTTGAGTGATGAAAGCAGGTTTGCCAAGGGTTCGAGCCACTGTGCATGTTGATCGACGCGTGCGGACGGCGCAACCGAACGGATCGTCTCTGTGATCATTTCGATATCCCCGGGGGCCACGCGCTTCATGGAAATATCAATCAGGGCCGGCACCGGCAGATCATCATCCAACCCGTCTTCGCCAAGCCAGGGGTCAAGCAGAGCGCGCACATCCTTGGCCGGAACCTCCCGCACAGTATCGACCGCCGCCAGACGAGCCAGTGAAGCGCGAACCGCGGTGACCTGCGCTGCACGGCGCGCGGCGTCGGCTTCGACAATCTGGACTGTCAACCGGCCCGACAGATCGGCGTCAAGCGACCGGGCGGCCGCAGATAGCGACAATCCGGCAGCGGCGGCCAGAACCGTCAGAAACATCATGATCGCAATCACCCACGGCATCGGCCCGGCCAAACGGCCCTCGGGCAGCAGCCGTGCGTCAGCGGGCGGCGGTTTGAGGCTGAGGTCCATCACTGCGCTGCCGTGGTTCGCATCGGCGGGTGACGCAGTGATCCTGTCGGATCAGAAATCCGGCCAGCCTCCAGACGCATGATCTGGGCACCCGAAATCCGGCTGAGTAAGTGTAGGTCGTGCGTTGCCACGACAATTGTCGTTCCCAATTGATTAAGCGCGTCAAACAAACGGAGCAGGCGCGCGGCCATTTCCGGATCGACATTGCCGGTCGGTTCATCGGCAACCAGAATATCGGGGCGCGAAATGACGGCTCTGGCAATGGCAACGCGTTGCTGTTCCCCGCCAGATAGGGTTGCGGGCCGCGCCGACGCACGGTCACCCAGACCAACCCAGGCCAGCATTTCATTCACTGGATGATCAACCGCCTTGTCATCGGCCCCCGCCAACCGCAGCGGCAGCGCAACATTATCAAATGCCGACAGGTGAGGAACCAGACGGAAGTCCTGAAAAACGACGCCAATCCGCCGCCGATACCGCGGCAGCCGATCCCGCCGCATCGTTACCATATCCTCTCCGAACAGCCTGATCAGGCCGCGGCTGGGCCGCTGTGACAAATAAAGCAGCTTCAAGAGTGAGGTTTTGCCAGCGCCAGACGGACCCGTCAGAAAGTAAAAACCGCCCGCAGCCAGCGAAAAGCTAAGGTCGGATAGCGTTTCTGCGCCCGTGCCATAGCGCAACCCTACATTTTCAAACTGGACGATATGCGTCATTGGGGTCTCGCCATACTTTGTCGGCCGAAAACATGCGCGCGCCGACCATAGGCAAGCGCATAAATCACCCGTCGTCTGCAATCCAGCCCTGTTTGACGAATGGCGGGGTTGCAACGGACGGGCGATCAGTGCTTATGCGAACTCGTCCCGTTCGGAAAACCTGCGCCGCCCCTATGATCCTGACTTGTCCCGCCTGTTCTACCCGTTACCTGGTTCCCGATACTGCTGTCGGCCCGTCTGGCCGTCAGGTCCGCTGCGCAAAATGCCGGCATAGCTGGTTCATGCCGCAACCAACTGCGGCCACTCCGCCCATAGCGGTTGAATTGCCGCTTGAGCCGCCAAGCCCACCGCTCCGGGAATCCGCCGCGTTTCCATCGCCGCCGCCGGTTGCAGCAATGGCGCCGACACCAATGCCCGCCACCGATGACGACCCGCATTCACAGGGCAGGGTCGTTGATGCCTTCGCCCATGAACCGCCGTTTCGCGCGCGACGCAACCCATCGCGGCGCTGGACAGCGGCGGCGGCGGCAGCGGCTGTGGTCATGCTCGGCTCGATTGGGGCAATAGAATATTTCGGGACGCCGTCCTTTCTTGCCAAATATGGCTTTCCGGTTGGTGCTGAGGAAACGCCTTTGCTGTTGGAAATTCCGCTCAAACCGTATCGCGGCACACTGAACAACGGCAACGAAGTGTTTTCGATCACCGGAAAAATCGTCAATCCGACAAGCGACAATCAGCGGGTTCCCGATATTTTAGCCGAATTGCGCGATGCGCAGGGCCGGATCGTCTACAGTTGGACCATCACGCCGCCAAAGCGGACCGTGGCACCCAAGGATTCGATGGAATTTAACAGCGCAGAGGTGAATGTTCCCAAGGGCGCGCGCGCGCTAAACCTCAGCTTTTCGGGAGAGTGAGGCCGCTGGCGGCCGGGGCTTGTCTATTGAAATTCGATCAGGCGACGCCCGTCGGCGGTTGCTGTCGATGCCCGAACAATCGGTGCCTTTGAAAAATCGATCCGCGCCGCTGTGACAATCGTCGCGGATGCGGTGGCGCGCGCCAGTGCCGGACGCTGGGCGACGCTGGGCGGATCAGGGACCGGAATTGTCGCAACTGCTGCGGCGAGGAAGAGGCTTGCTATCATCGCCAAGGTTAAGACTTTGTTTACTTTTGCGCACAAGGTAAATTCAAAGTTAACGGTTCAGCGCACCCCAAAATTGATCGTTAACGGCGGCGGTTCGGGCATTGCGGGCACGGATATGCTCTGCTAGAGGCTCGCGCCTACCAGCCACCGGATCGCTTGGCGCGAATTTCGGAGGTGATGAATTCGTGTGCGGCCGTGGCGGAACTGGTAGACGCGCAACGTTGAGGTCGTTGTGGGCGAAAGCCCGTGGAAGTTCGAGTCTTCTCGGCCGCACCAAATTTCAAATTGTCGATCATATCCCGCCCATGCGGGGCTTTCGGCTAGAGTGATTTCGAGTTAAATGGAACATTTAACGGCTCGGAAATCACAGTAAAACAATAGCTTAGGCCCTCATTTTGATTCGATAAAAATGGAACAGGGTCTAGTGTCCGGATGCAGTGCGCGTGCCGCTCGGTTCGGCAATTGTCGTGCCGAGATGCACAGACGGCGTTTTGCCGTTGATCAGGATCGACCCTGACAAAGTCTGGCCCAGCTTGGCGGCGTCAGCGGATAGCTTGGCAACCCGGATGCTATACTGGCCGTAAGGCACCCGTTCAAAGAGGAAGAAGCCGTCAAAATCGCTGCGGCTATGCGCAACGGCGCGTCCGGCGCGGTCCACCAGTTCAAGGTCAACGCCTTCCAAGCTGACGCCACCGCTACGGATCAACGTCCCATCGACTTCACCGGCACTCACCAGTGGCAGGTCGACAGTTGTCGAAATGCCGGGGCGCGGAGAAACAACGATACCAACACTTGCCGGCTGGATCAGCGGGTCCGGCAACGATGAGGCGTCAATGCCGATCAGAACTGGCTGAAATGGCTGAATTCCGTCAATAATGACCTCACCATTGGCGTCAGTTAGCCGATCAACCGGCACCCGACCGGCCGCCAACTGCACATCTTTTTCATAAGGTTCGTCGGCCTGGCGCACGCCGTCGCCATTGGCATCACGGAAGACCCGAGCCAGAACCTGTCCGTGACTGGCAAGTCGGCTCGACGTCATGCGAATGCCGCCGCCGCGCCGTGGATCAACACCCAGACTGAACGAGAGATTGAGTCCGGCGGCGACCGCGCCGTCGGTTGCCGCTTCGGCTGACGCGGTGAGCGCGAATTTTTCGAACTGCCGGATATAGCCCATCGCCACTCTGGCACGGTTAAGCGGCTGATCATAAGCGAGCTCGGCGCGCCAATTATTGACATGCTTGCCGCCGCCCTTGCCCGACCATTCGCCAACCAATGTTGCGCTTTCGAACCGTGTTTGTGGCGATAGCCGGAATCGCGCCTCTCCGCGCACCCGGACCCTCCCGATCCGCCCATTTGTGAGGACTCCGGCCTGTATCTGGCTCGGCGGATCTGGGCCAAATGGCGCTCTATCTTTGCGCCAACCCAGTTGACCGGTAACATTATACCGCCCGATGTTTGCCGACATTCGCGATTCAAGCTCGAAACTGTGCTGCCCGGTCGCCCGGGTGGTGTATTTTGCTTCGGCGTGGATCGGAATGATGGACCTGCCGACGCTTATTGCTTGGTCGACCGACACCGAATGGATGCCGGTGATGTTGCGGGTGATGCGGTCAGACCGGAATCCGCCCCGGACGTGGATGGATTCGGCGCTGAAATAGGTCTTTCCAAATTCCGCCAAGACCTGAGCCCGGATCGCAGCCCCTTTTTCAAGATCGGACGATCCCGATAGTTCGACCAACATTGGCCCGAACGCTCGGCGCACCGACGCCTCGGCATAGTTGCGCCGCCCAACTTCTCTCAGAACCAGACTGTGAATGCTGGCGGAGACTGACGTCTTGGTGTTGAGTCCGCGTTCAATGCCGAACGAGCCCCGCCATCCGCCAGTTCCGAAATTCGGGCCATGCCCAACGCCGATCAGATCTCGACCATCTTGGTTTATGCCTGCCCAATAATAGGTTTTCCGCGGCGGAATGCTGTCCATTCCTACGGTTTGACTTTTCTCCTCGCGCCGTATCTGACCTTGCGGGCCGTATAGCACGACTTCGAACCGGTTTTGCCCATAGAGAAGCGGGACATCGAGAAATTCATATCGCCCATCAGATCGGTTGATGGCAAAAGCGAGCAACTGGCCATTGCGATACAGCTCTGCATCCCATCCCGCTGGCATAGCGCCCCGGAAATCTGTGCTATCAAACCTGTCAGGCCGGTCGAGCGGACGATTGGTGATCATCGCGCCGCGACCAATGCTTGATTGCGACACCAACGGCGTTGAAAGACCGATTACATCGCCCGCCGCAACCTCGGTGGCCTTCAATGGGCCGAGCAATTTGCCATCCGGATCGGTGCGATAGGCCTTCAAACGCAACGAATCGGGCAATCCGCGTTGATCGGATGCAAGCCGCACGTCATAGGCCACCGGGCCAACCTCGCCGCTTGCATAAAGTTCGTAGCGGACGTCCAGCTTGGCCTTCCCGTTCGCGTTCCGCTGACCTCCGATCGCCAGATTTACGTCGATCGCGGGTGGCTTAATACCGGAAAAAGATGTCCGTGATTGCGGAAGCGACTTCAGGTCAAAACTGGCAACCGAACGGAATTTTGCCGCCCGGTCCCGACGTTCCACAGCCAGTTCGACCGGCAATTTGTTTTTCGACTTGATAACCAGCAATGCATTGGCGAGATCGGTTTGCAAACTGACGCCAAGCCACGCGCCAAGCACCTTGGAATCGATGCACCAGCCTTCGGGTGCGTCAAAAATCTGGCCCGTTGCAAGCTTATCAATCCTGTTCACGATTTGTACCGTATTATTTTCACGGTCAACGACTAGGTTTTGGTTTTCGGCAAAGACCCACCCGGTTGCGCGGCGCAACTTCTTGTCAAGACGGATAGGAAGATCGAGCGCCATGATCGTATCGGCAAAATCGACACAGGTTCCGTATGGCGTCTGATATCCGCGAACACCCTCGCCAAGCCGGAACTGGCCCAGCCGAACATCAAACAGAACGGCATCGTCGGAATTGGGTTTCCATGTCGTTTCGGCGCGCGCAAGCATAGCGTTGCCAAGGCCGAAAAATGCGGCAGCAATCGCCAGAAAATGGCGAATTTTGGGAAAAAAGCGGCGCATGATCTGCGCTTTTCTGACTCCGATAGGCCTAGCGGATCACGGTCTGGATTTCGGCAAGCACGCGGCCACCGGCGTCCTGATCTTCAAGATATTGTATCGTTGCTGGCCCGGCGAGTGCCGTTGCAGCCGCCTCATCAAGGACCAGCCGCACTTCACGCCGGTTGACCTCGGGATAAACAGCAATGCCCTTGGCCTCGAACACGGGCGTCGCCTTTCCAGGCTTCAACACCCGGATGCGGCCATAGGTGGACCGATTGCCTTCGCGTGCGATGGTAAGAACCAGCTCAGCGCCGCCGTCCTTGCGCGAGATGTGCGGGTCGCTGAGCGCTGCTGTGGCTTTGAGCGCGCCCTTGCGGACAATAACGGGTATTGTGACACCGTATATCGGCGTCAAAGAAATCGAAAGACCCGTTGTCTGGCCGCTATCGGACGTAACCGGTTTTGCGTCGGGGATCGCGCGAAACAGCATATGAACGCGGTATTCGCCGTCGGGAAGGTCCGCGGGGGCGCGTACGCCAATCCGGATCGCCTGCGGTTGGTTGGGTGCCAGGACAATACGACGCGGCGCATAGCTGATCATCGACAATGTTTGGGATTCGGTCGCATTTGCCGAAGCGACCGGCACGTCCTCAATCGACCCGTCAGGCAACATCCGCCGCAATTCCAGCGAAACGCGGTAGGTCGCGGTTTCGCTGTCGATATTGTTGAGAATGACTTCGGTGCCGCGGGCCCCATCAAGAACGACACGGGTCGGCGCGACCAGCAGATCACCGGCCGCTGCAACCGGAAGCGCAGTAACCGTCGCCAGCGCAGCCGCAACAAAGCATGATTTTCGCAAAAACACGGCGAAGACTCCCATCCTGACCGGAGATCACGCCCAAAATGGATGCGATGTCACCGTTCCGGATCAGAATGCCTCCAACATGGTTTAAATAACGCTAACCAAGGCGGCAAATTCGGCAGTGGCGACAAGAAAAAGGGCCCGCCAACGCTTTCAAACGCTGGCGAGCCCCATTTTCGGGTCAGAAAAGACTTATTGGTAGTTCACAGTTACCGTGAACAGGCCTGAATAAGCGCCGGCAGTCTGCGTGCCGCCAACGCCCAATACGCCGCCGACTGTGAAGGCATCGGTGCCGTCAAGGACGATCGATGCAGCGCTTGAACTCAGCGTTGCGCTCATCGTCGCGCCGCCCGTTTCAGTCAGCGTGACCGAGCCAGGAACCGAAACACCCACCGTTTGACCGGTAACGCCGCTGACCCTGAAGCCAGCCGCCGTCGTCGCCCCGGAGCAAACCAGCCCCGAACCACAGGTGCGCGCACCAGCGGTGCTGATCGTGACGTTGCCGCCCGATGTGCCAATGGCAATCGTCCCGAAGTCAAGCGCAGCGGTGTTTGATACCGTGACCTGCGTCAGGATGGTTGCCGATGCAGTGCCGTCGGCTTGTGCGGCTTGTGCGGCTGTCGTGCCCAAAGCCATCGCAGCGAAAGCCGAACCGGCTAGTGCTGCCTTGATCAAATTCTTGTTCATTTTCGAAAGTCCCCTTGGATATCGCTTCATCAAAACCCGAATGGAATTTGCCCCACTCCGGTTCTTCTTTGGTCCAAAAGGGTTTCAATTTTTTCTGGGGGTCTGGTTAACGCGGCGTTAGGGTTCGGCGGCTGTTACCCTATTGATAGTCCGCAGATATCGGAATTTTACCCCGAAATACCCCGGAAACCTGCCCCTTTACAGAAAGCCTGCCGCCAAAGGAGAAGGTCAATTGACCATCTGGTCCAATTGAGGGCGGGCCTGAAAGGTCGGTTGAAAAGTCAACAATTTCAGCAATGGCCCCGGTGTTCGATCGCAATTGGACGCGCGCAGGAAAACTGATTCGCACGGCGCGTCTCGGCTCTCCCGTTATGCGCACGGTGCCGCGCACGCCGATGCCACCAAGATCGATGAGCCCGCCTTGAACCTGCCGACTGCCGGTTTGCGGATCAATGGCTACATTGCCGCCCTGGCCAGACCCTTGGGCGACGCGGCTGAAATCAAGTGCGGTTTCAACTTCGATGCGAATCGGAATTTCATCGCGGCGTTCCTGACTTTCGTCGGGTTGCGGCGCACAAAGGCGGCAATCCGGCTGAATCTGGGCATGAAGCGGCGCTGAAATCAGGCAAGCGCCCACCAAGGCTTTGCGCAATGAGCGAAATACAGTCATGGCACTGTCTTATAGATCGAGTTTCAACATTCTGTTACCTACGCATAGGATCCCCGCTTTGCGGTTGTGGATCAAATCAAAGGCCAGCCGTGAATTCCATTACCCCTCGAATCAATAGCATTGGTTCAGCCGTTCCGGCACAGGACGTCCACCAGGCGTTTATCGGCTGGGCCGCAGCACAGTTAGCGGACCCGCGCGCACGCGCATTGTTCGCGCGGATGGCGGAACGATCAGGCATCAACCACCGCTATGCTGTTCTGCCAGAATTGGCTGGCGGGGGGTCTCCGGTCGCGCCGGGCGGGTTTTACGACGCTGATCCGCTGCCACCAACGTCTGCACGGATGGCGCTTTATGCCGAATGGGCGCCGCATCTGGCTATGGAAGCTGTTTCAAAACTGCGCGCCAAAACGGGCCTTGAAGGCGTTACCCACCTTGTCGTTGCCAGTTGCACCGGTTTCGTTGCGCCCGGTATTGATCAGATTGTGGCCGCGCGCCTTGGCCTTGCGCCTTCGGTTGAACGGTTGTTGATCGGCTTCATGGGCTGCTATGCCGCCGTTTCGGCCCTGAGGACCGCGCGCCACATTGTCCGGTCCGATCCGGCTGCCCGGGTGCTGGTGATAACGGTTGAGCTTTCTTGTCTGCATCTTCAGCCCGAAACCCAAATTGAGCCCTTGTTGGCCATGTTGCAATTCGGCGACGGGGCGGCGGCAGCCTTGATCACAGCGACCGGGCCAGGCCTGTCGATTGAAACACCCTTCGCAATGACACTGCCTGAGTCCGCTGACCTTATCCGCTGGACCGTGGGCGATCAGGGATTTGCCATGCATTTGTCCGGTGCAGTTCCGGGCCGCATCGCCGAAGCCTTGCGTGACCCGACGCTCGTTAAGACGATTGCCGGTGAACATCCTGCACATGTCGATGCCTGGGCGGTCCATGCCGGTGGGCGGTCAATCCTTGACGGCGTTGAACATGGGTTGGCGCTGGAAAAAGAAGCGCTGGCCATATCGCGCGGGGTTCTGGCCGATTTCGGAAATATGTCATCATCAACCTTGATGTTCGTCCTTGAACGTCTGTTCCCGTCCGAGCCGTCAAATGGCGTCGCGCTCGCCTTTGGCCCCGGCCTTGCCGCCGAAGGCTTCCGGTTCAGGGCCGTCGCCTAACATGCTCGGCGCGCGGGCCATGGCCGAGGAACTGATGGACGCTGATGATCTCGATCCGGCAGTTTATGCAGCCGTTCTAACCGATCTTGCCAAGGTGAACCGGGTCACATTGGCAGCCCGGCCAACCTTGAATTTTCTATCAACCGTGCTGGCGGGCCAAACCCATTTCCGGTTGCTTGATGTCGGATACGGCGATGGGGATATGCTGCGCGTCATCGCCAAATGGGCGCAAAGCAAAGGCTTGACCGCCGAACTTGTCGGGATTGATCTCAACCCCCGCAGCGCGGCCGTCGCCCGGGCCGCCACCCCGCCCTCGATAAAGATTGACTATCGCACCGGCGACTATGCGACACAGGGTAATGCACCCTTTGACGTGATCATATCCAGCCTTGTTGCCCATCACATGACCCACGATCAACTGATTGCCTTTCTTCGTTTCATGGACAGCCAAGCGCGGCTGGGCTGGTTCATCAATGATTTGCACCGACACGGCTTTGCCTGGGTCGGATATCCACTCCTCGCCGCGCTGATGCGATGGCACCCGATTGTCCGGCACGACGGACAGCTGTCGATTGCCCGGTCTTACCGTCCTTCCGAATGGCCACCGATACTTGCTGAAGCGCAGATATCGGGCGCGCGGGTTGTGCCTGTTTTCCCGTTCCGACTATGCGTCGAACAGATCCGTTAATCCTTGGCGGCGGGCCTGCTGGGGCAAGTGCCGCCATTGTGCTGGCGAAAGGCGGCGCTAAGCCACTCATTCTGGAACGATCACGGCAAACCGGCGACGCCCTGTGCGGTGGGTTCATGAGTTGGCGGACCTTGCAATCGCTTGAGCGAATCGGCGTCCCGGTCACAGCACTCGGCGGCCACAAAGTCAGCCGCGTCCGCCTATTCGCCGGACAGAGCATGGCCGAGGCCGCGTTACCGGGGGGGGCGATTGGCGTATCACGGCACAGGTTGGACAGTCACTTGTTGCAATCGGCCACCGACGCCGGTGCTGGGATTGAACGGGGCGTGACGATCCGCTCGCTTTCACCAAACGGAATTGTCGACACGGAAGGTGGGCAGTCGTTTGACGCGGAGAGCGTCTTTCTGGCCACCGGCAAACACAATGTTCGCGGTCTTGCGCGCCCGCGCTCCGACGCAGATCCGGCGATGGGATTGCGCATCCGCCTGCCCCGCCATGCCAGTTTTGACCGGTTGATCGGCGATGCGATTGAATTGTTTTTGTTCGACGGCGGCTATGCCGGCATTGTCCTGCAAGAAGATGGCAGCGCCAATATCTGCCTTGCCGTTCGCAAGTCGCGACTGACTGCGGTGGGCGGCACGCCGCTTGGCCTGATCACGGCCTTGGGTCAGGCGAATCCGCAATTTGGTGACCGGATCAGCACACTGGCTGCCGACGTCAGTGTCGATGCGATTGCCGCAATTCCCTACGGCTGGCGCGCGACTGACACCGAAATTGGCCTGTTCCGGCTTGGCGATCAAGCTGCCGTCATCCCCTCGCTTGCCGGTGAAGGCAACGGCATTGCTATCGCTAGCGGTCGGGCGGCGGCGGCGGCGTGGTTGGCTGGTGGGGCCGGAGCCGCCCCTGACTTTCAACGCAGCTTTGCGGCCAGAACCAGCGGCCCTGTGGGCCTAGCCACCCGCCTTTGGCATTGGGCGGAGCGCCCGCCTTTGGCATCGGGCGCGGTCCGGTTGCTCAGGATTGCGCCTAGACTTGCAGGCATTATGGCACAGGCCACACGAATCAAAAGCGACGGATCATGACTGGCGGACCGCCGCTGCTTGTCCGGGCCAGCCTTCGCGCGTAATGAAACGCCCCATGGCCCGTTCGCGTTCCCGATCCACTGTCTCGCCACTGCGCGCCCGCATCGCCCGTGCATGGCGATATTGCCTCTATGCCGGAATGGGCGGTCTGGTTGCGCTGATGATCGCAGTCGGCTTTGCCTGGGCTTCTTTGCCCGACATTACCGAGTTGCGGACACGCGAATCGCTGGGTCAGGTGATCCGCGTGCGCGCCAATAATGGGGCGATCATCGCTGCTTTGGGGCCGATTTACGGCGAATGGATTGCCTATAAAGATATTCCGCCGGTCATGGTTGACGCGATGGTAGCGGTCGAGGACCGGCGGTTCCGCTCCCACCCCGGTGTTGACCCCATCGGCCTTGCGCGGGCGGCCTATGTCCGAGCGCAAAAGGGCCGCTGGGTCCAAGGCGGATCGACAATCACCCAGCAATTGGCGCGCAACATCTTTTTGACAAACACCCGGACCTTTGGCCGCAAGTTTCGGGAAATGATCCTCGCGCTGGCGATGGAGGGTAAATATTCGAAGGATGAAATCCTCGAGCTCTACCTCAACCGCGTTTATTTTGGCGGCGGCGCGTATGGGATTGATGCGGCATCACGGCGGTTTTTTGATCACCCGGCCAAGCAATTGAACCTGCCGGAATCGGCGATCATCGCCGGGCTGGTGAAGGCCCCGTCAAACTACTCGCCGACCGCTGACGCCAAAGCGGCGCTTGGCCGCGCGCGGGTTGTGTTGGGGATCATGGCCGATGCCGGAAAAATCTCGCCCGCTGCCGCTGCGGCGGCACGACCAGATCAGGTGAAGCTGGCGGCCGGGCCGCAACAAAATAGCGTGCGTTATTTTACCGACTGGGTCTTGCCGCAACTTGACACGATGATTGATGAAACAAGCGCAGCCATCGACGTCTGGACAACACTTGACAGCAATATGCAGCGCGCCGCCGATGCCGCCATCGTCACCAACACCCCGCGCGGGGTGCAAGGTGCGCTGGTTGCACTCGACCGCGACGGCGCTGTACGCGCGATGGTTGGTGGCACCGATTATGTGACGTCAATTTATAACCGGTCAACGCAAGCGGTGCGGCAGCCGGGGTCCGCGTTCAAACTATTCGTCTATCTCGCCGCACTTGAGGCCGGGATGAATGCTGAAACCCTGATCACCGATGAACCTATCGACATTGGCGGCTGGAAACCGCGCAATTCATCTGGCCGCTTTTCGGGCGAAATCAATCTGCGCACCGCCTTTACCTATTCAATCAACAGTGTCGCTGCCAAAATCGGTGCCGAGGTTGGCACATCGGCGATTGCCGGCATGGCCCGCCGGTTCGGCATCACCACGCCTGTGAACACCCACCCGTCGATGGTGCTTGGCACGTCTGATGTGCGGTTGATTGATATGACCCGTGCTTATGCCGGTGTTGCTGCCAAAGGGGTGGCGATCACCCCTTACGGGATTACCAAAGTGACAACCGACAAGGGCGATCTGCTTTACAAACATCCAACGCAAGACCTTGTTCAACAGGTAGACCCCTGGGTGGCCGCCGCGATGACAGATTTGCTGCAAACCGCCGTGGCAACCGGAACCGGCCGCGCCGCTCAAATCGGGCGGCCAGTCGCGGGCAAAACCGGCACCACATCGTCCAACAAGGACGGTTGGTTTCTGGGATTTTCAAGCGGGCTGACAACCGGCGTATGGATGGGCCGCGACGACGCGAAGACCGTCAGGGACTTGCAGGGCGGCACTGCCCCCGCGCGGGCCTTTGCCGCCTTCATGCGCGTTGCCACCGCCAAACGACCGGTCGAACAGTTTGAAACCAATGTGACGCTGCCCGAATGGCAATTGGACACCGAAGAACAAAGCTATTTTGGCGACCCCGATAATGGCCTGTTTGTCGACGAAAACGGTGTTCCGCTCGAAGCCCCGGCAAATCCAACTGATGAAGCCGCAGTGGAAGAAGATACGACTCTCGACCAGAAATGGCTCGATGAGGTGACAGGTAAGACGCCGCGTTAGGCTCAGGACCCCTGCGCTTACCCTTGGCGGCCAAACCAGTGTAATCGCGCTCCGTTCGTGCGCAGCCATGTGCGGGCTTTGCCGGGATCACCGTCGTAAATTTCGGTCACTTTGGCGTGAAAATTTGCGCTATGATCCATGTGGACACGGTGGGCCACCTCGTGCGCGACCGTCGCGCGACGGACGAATTCGGGCGCGAGGATCAGCCGCCAGCTATAGCGAATATCGCCATTATGCGCGCAACTGCCCCAGCGCGTTCCGGGGTCGCCAATGCCGATCTTGCCAATAGAAACCGATGCGAGCGCCGCAAATTCCATCGTTTCGCGGCCTAGCAAGGTCAGCGCCTCTCGCTTCAACCAGCGCACAAGGCGCGCGGGCATCATGTCGGGTGGTCCGCCAATCTCAATTCTGTCTTCGTATTGAACGGGGGCACGCCGGAAATTTTCTGACCAGTCGAGCCGTAAATTTTGCCCCGCCACCGGCACAAACATGCCGGAATGGATTGGCCAAGGTTCGGGCAGTTTTTCCAACTGGCGATCAATCCAACCCTGTTGACCTCTGGCCCAATCCAGCGCCGAACCAAGGGCCGCGCGTTTTGGCAAGACCAGCCTGACCTTGCCGGTGCGCGGATCAACCGACAATTTCATCCGGCGCGCGGTGGGCCGTCGGATGATTTCCATGCCCGGCAACGCGTCAATCATCACGGTCAACCAGATGGTTTTCAAGATCGCCTGCATCGACCTCTGATATCGTCCAGCCGCGCACTGATGCGCCCGCTAGATGGATCGATTCGCGGTCGCCGGTGATCAGATAGTGCCACGCTGGCAACGGATCGCCCGCCGCCCGCAAAACATAAGCGCACGTGCGCGGCAACCAATCAATCTCGCGCAGCTTGGCCGGTGTCAGCCGAATACAATCGGGGACAAAGCTGTGCCGGTGTTTATAATCACTACAGCGGCCAATGCGGCGGTCGAGTAAGCGGCAAGCAACGTTGGTCGGGTGGAGTTCGCCTGTGTCTTCATCTTCCAATTTGTGCAGGCAGCATTTCCCGCAACCATCGCACAGCGCCTCCCATTGCGCCCGGTCCAGACGGTCGAGCGGCACATCTTCCCAGAACCGCTCGCTCATTTGACCCAGCGGGCGAGTTCAGCCGCAACCCCGTCAGGCCCTTCGTCTTGTGGCACGAGCGCAATCGGCTGGCCGTCCGGCCCGTAGAGCACCGACGTGCGCGAATGATCAACCAGATATGCCCCCTGATCATTGGGCTTGCCCCGTTCAAACACCACGGCATAGCTCTGCGCCGCCGCCGCAATCTGCACCTCTGTTCCCGTCAGACCAACCATCCGGGGGTGAAAATTGGCAACAAAGGATTTGAGAATGGGTGGCGTATCCCGAACCGGATCGACCGTAATGAAAATGGGCTGGACCTTCGCGCCGCGTGCTGGATCTGATTTTTCAAATTGCGAAAGCCCCTTTCCCAATGCCGCCGTATCCACCGGGCAGACATCAGGGCAATACGTATAGCCAAAATAGATCAGGCGATATTTGCCGGTATAGCTTTGATCGGTGACCGGCCTGCCATCCTGATCAACCAATGAAAATGCGCCGCCCATCTTCGCCCCGGCAAGCGGCGGGGTTTCATCCTTCTGCATCATTTGGCAGGCGGAAAGGATGAAGAGAACGGATAATAGAAATGTGGTCGCAATTTTGTTCATGGCCCGGCCAGCCTAGCTTTGCTACAGCCCCACGTGCAAGTATTGAGTCTGTCTGGCGGGGTTGAATGGACAATGACAATGAAATCAAAGACGAAGGCGGCGATTGCCGGGCTGGTTTTTGCAGCGCTGGTTCCCGGTGCTGCGGTGGGCCAGTTTTCCGAAAGCTATAATTTCCTGAAGGCTGTGCGCGACCGTGACGGCACCAAAGCGACTGAGATTATCACTAAGCCCGGATCGATCATCATCGACACCCGCGAACAAGGAAGCGGTGAAGCCGCCATCCATATCGTCACCAAGCGGCGCGACATTGCGTGGATGGGCTTTTTGCTGTCACGCGGCGCACGCCCCGATGTGCGCGACGGGACAGGCAATACGGCCCTCAACCTCGCGGCGCAAATCGGGTTTACCGAAGGCGCAACGCAATTATTGAAATTCCGTGCGTCGGTTGATCTGGCGAATAACAGCGGCGAAACCCCGTTGATCCGGGCGGTGCAGGCCCGCGACATTGCAATGGCCAGATTGTTGCTTGCGGCCGGGGCCAATCCGGCAAAGACCGACAGGATCGCGGGGATGTCAGCCCGTGACTATGCCGTCCGCGATGCCCGGGCAAAAGCAATTCTGCTGCTGATCAACGAAGTGAAGCCGGTCAAAGCCGTCGCCGGCCCCAAGCCATAGAGTGATTTCGAGTTAAATGGGACATTTAACGGCTCGGAAATCACAGTAAAACAAGAGTTTAGACACCCATTTTGATTCAATCAAAATGGACCAGGGTCTCGCCCTGATGACCGATCAGATTATAGGTCACGCGCCGGGATAGCGAAGCCGCCCCAGAAACCGTGCGACGCTGAAATGCCGGTCGCCAGCGCTCATTGCGCGGGCCTTCACCTTTTCAAATCGCATGATCCCTTCAATCCGCCGCGCCAGAAAGGCCCGGGTATCAACATAGCCTTCGCTTTCGTCATTGACGAAGGTCAACAGCGTCGCGGCGTAGACAGTGCCAAGAATGGCCCGCTTGGTATAATGATTATAGTCGGTGGCGGTGTCGCCCGCCGCGCGCCACATCGCATCGGCGGCGCGCCAGCCAAGTTGCACTGTTCGCGGGCCGTGCAGCGGACCCACCATGATACTTTGCGCCCGGCGCAGTGCCTCACGGTGCGGGGCCAGCAACGCCAGCCGCGCCTCGACCAACGCGGTGATCCGTTCGCGTATCTTCATTGCAGAAAGTTTGGACGGGGTCAGGGCCGCGCTCATCCCGGTATCAACCTGCGCGAACCAGCCGTCGATCATGTCGATTGCGCCGCCGGGAAAAACAAGGGCGGCGATATCGGGGTTGACGCCGATCCGGGCGGCGGTCGCGGCAACGGCCTTGTCCGTCCACCCGTCAAAAGCCGCGTCTTTTGGCAATTCGGCAGCAAGCAAGGGGCGCAATTCGTCGAGCGTCATATCCTCAACATCAGGGGTCTTGGTCTTCGCCACGAATCCACACTCCAAAAACGGTGACACGCCCCCCTTGGGATGATAGGCTCGCGGCGTCAATCAAATCACAGCCAGCCTTGTAGGGGAGAAACCATG
Organism: Sphingomonadales bacterium; assembly: GCA_031409315.1. Taxonomy (GTDB): domain Bacteria; phylum Pseudomonadota; class Alphaproteobacteria; order Sphingomonadales; family Sphingomonadaceae; genus Aquisediminimonas. The sequence goes on from JANNWX010000099.1 coordinate 54,767, forward strand.
GCAAAATTCTTTGGAAATTTGAATGCGGTCGTTGCGGCGGGCTTTGTCCTGATGATCGTCATTCTGCTAGGCGTTCAAGGCCAAGTTGAAAGCAACTTCCTGTGGCGGTTTGCCCACGTTCTTTGTTCCATCATGTGGATCGGCCATCTTTACTATTTCAACTTCACCCAGATGCCGACCATGCCCAAGATTCCCGCTGAACTCAAACCCGCGGTTTCAAAACATATCGCGCCCGCCGCTTTGTTCTGGTTCCGCTGGGGCGCGGCGGCAACCGTAGCAACCGGCCTCGTCGTCGCGGTGCAGGCCGGATATGCGCATCAGGCATTCACCCTGCAATCACCCTATCGCACCATCGGCATCGGTATGTGGCTAGCGGTTATCATGGCGATCAACGTCTGGTTTGTGATCTGGCCAAACCAGCAAAAAGCATTGGGCCTTGTTGAGGCCGACGACGCGACCAAGGCAAAATCAGCCGCCACCGCGATGATGTTTTCGCGGACCAACACCTTGTTGTCCGTGGCCATGCTTTATTGCATGATTTCGGCTGAATCTGGCTATTGATCCGGTTTCCGGTCGGGCTGGCGCACAAGAACAAGCGCCAGCCCGATCAGCACCGCACCGATCCAGTCTGGCAAAGCGAGAGTCTCACCGTAGACGATCCAGCCGATTGCAGCCGACACAATCGGTTGGGTCAAAAGCGCCAGCCCAATCAACAGCGGGCTAACCCGGCCAAGCACATAGACCATCAGCCCCTGCCCCACCAATTGGCTGAGCACAGCTAGTGCAACCAGCGGGGTCCAGTCTGTCGGCCAGATCGTTTCGCCAAGCATCAGGGCGATCAATAGCAGTGGCGGCACTGTTGCCAGCGTCGACCAGCTGAGCAGGGTCCATGACGGCAAATGGGCGCGGGCGCGGACCACGATGATCAGGTAGACAGTATAGAAAAGCCCGGCGGCAAGGCAGAGCAGGTCACCGAGCAAATAGCTGCTCGACAGTTCATAGGACCGGCCAAGCAGCAACAGGCACCCTACGGCGGCCAGGCCAAAGGCAAACCCTTCGCGCCCCGAAGGCAAGGAACGCGCAACGACAAACCCCCAAATCGGAAAGAACAGGCTTGCCGCATTGGCAAAAAGTGTCGCGTTGCCAAGCTTGGTCTGGAGAATGCCGATATGCCATGCGGCAAGGTCAGCGGCAAAGAACAGGCCAGACAAGGCCATTATCCAGTAAAGCGCGCGGCTTGGCAGGATGAGTGGCTGTTTGACCCGTGCCGTGATGAGGAACAGGATCGGCACCGCCAGTGCCATCCGCCACATCGCCGAAGCACTAGGCCCAACGTCGGCCAGACGCACGAGCCAGGGCCCGAAGGCAAGGGCAAAATTGCCAAGCAACAGCATGACGATCAACGCCGCCGTCGGGCGTTCCCATTCCTGATCTTGCGTCTGCTTCATTGCCCCCCTATCCGGCGTGCGAACATAAGTTGCAATGAGGAACCTGATGCCCTGTCTTTTTGATCCCATCACGCTAGGAGCGATCGAAGCGCCCAACCGTATTTTTATGTCACCCCTGACCCGTGGGCGCAGTGTGGGAGCCAATGTTCCCGTCACCGCGCTTAAGGCGGATTATTATGCCCAGCGCGCGAGCGCGGGCCTGATCATAGCCGAGGCCACCGGGATCACGCCTGAGGGTTCGGGCTGGCCGTCAGCACCCGGTATCTGGTCTGCCGAGCAGGTTGAGGCATGGAAGCCCGTGACCGGGGCGGTGCATAAGGCCGGTGGGCGCATCATCCTGCAACTCTGGCATATGGGCCGGTTGGTCCATTCGGATTTTCTGGGTGGGGCACAGCCAGTGTCGGCGTCGGCCACCACTGCGCCGGGCTTTGCCCATACTGCCGAGGGCAAGAAAGCTTATGTCGAGGCCCGCCCATTGCGGCTCCATGAAATACCGCGCTTGATCGGCGATTATGTTCACGCTGCAAAAAATGCGATGGCCGCCGGATTTGACGGGGTTCAGGTGCACGGTGCCAATGGCTATCTGATCGACCAGTTCCTGCGCGATAACAGCAATTTCCGCGATGATGCATACGGCGGGCCGATTGAAAACCGCATCCGGTTGATGACAGAAGTTGTGCAGGCGGTTGCCGATGCGGTTGGTGCGGACCGGACCAGCATTCGCCTGTCCCCCAACGGCGAAACTCAAGGTGCGGACGATTCGAAACCGGTCGCCTTGTTCTCAGCAGCAGCAGCAGCGCTCGACAAGATTGGCATCGGCTTTCTGGAATTGCGCGAACAAAAGACGTTTGGCAGTTTTGGAACCAGCGAAGTGCCCCGTGTATCGCCCGACATCCGCAAACTATTTAATGGCCCGCTGGTGCTCAATCAGGAATATACTGCGCAAACCGCCGCTGACGACCTCGCAAGCGGGCTTGCCGACGCGATCAGTTTCGGGCGCCCGTTTATCTCCAATCCCGATCTGCCGCGCCGTTTGCGTGACGGGATTGCCTTGACGCCGGACAATTATAAAACGTGGTATTCGCCGGGGCCGGAGGGATATACGGATTATCCCGTTGCGGATTGAACGACGACGAATCATCCCGGCGAAGGTCGGGATGACGATTCATACCAACCTGCGCTGATCCTGTTCCGCTTTAATTCGGATTATCGGCCGTTCCGGCACCTTCGCCTGTCGCGCCAACAGTGCCGATATTGCCGAACAGATCTTCAAAGAAGCTGCGTTTGCGGCCCAAAGTCGGTGTTTTGTCGCCGTCAGGGTTGATTTTTACCACTTTTTCAAGCCCGGCCTTATCAACCGCGGCGACATTGCCCGCCGGATCGAACCGGACACGCAACACCAATTGGGCAGTTGGGGTTGGCGTGGCAAAAGCCAGTTGCTTGGTCTGCCGCGAAACATAATACCAGTCCTGCTGTCCAAACTGGCTCGCAAAACTGGGGCGGCCCAGCGTTTTTTCAACCGAGGTGCGATTGTCAATGCCGGGCTGGATCGCGTCGACCAAAGTCGGATCGGCGATAAACCCTTGGTGCCCCGGAACCCGGGTGCACGCCGCGCCAACCAGCGCAATTGTGATAAGCATCGCCGTGGTTCCAGTCTTTTTCATCACGCGCGCCATTTTTGTCTCCTGATTCGGTGGCCGTCGGCAACTGGTGTTGCAAGACGCCTTCAAAACCCCAATATGCCGGGATCGCCCTGCGGGCAAGCTTCATGGACGGAAACGGGCAATTCAATATGGTTTTTGCGGGGCTGAAACGGTTTATTGGCTTATCGCAGGCGCGCGACCGGCTCGACCCGCTCTACAGGTCGATCACCGTAATCGCGCGCCAACCGCACTGGTACCAAGAATGTGCGGTGCCCGATAGTGTTGAGGGGCGGTTTGAAATGGTTGCGCTTATCCTGTCGCTGTTGCTGCTCCGGCTTGAGAGTGAAGACGGCAACGGCGCGACCCAGGCGTCCCTGCTGACCGAAGTGTTTATCGCCGATATGGACGGGCAGATGCGCGAAGATGGAATTGGCGATGCAGGCGTCGGCATGCGAATGGGCAAGATGATGAGTGCGCTTGGCGGGCGGATATCGGTCTATCGCACCGGTATTGAACAGGGCGACCTGCAAGCGGCACTCACCAGAAACCTTTATCGCGGCGCACCGCCCGAAGAAAACGTGTTGGACGGCGTGGAAGGGGAAGTCATGCAATTGATCAGGGATTTGGCAGCTTTGCCACTCGATATGATCCTCGTCGGGCGGCTGAGCGCGTGATACACGAACCAGCGGCAGAATTTTCCCGGCCAATCCGGCTCGACGCAATTGGCACAGAGGCTGCGGCGCATATTATTGCCGCCAACCCAGGCGAGTGTGCGGCGCTGGCGGCGCGGTTCGGGCTGGAAAATATCGGCAAACTTGAGGCCGAACTGCGGCTTGTCCACACGGCGCCCGATCATATCGCGCAGGGCCATTTGGCCGCGCGCGTGACACAGGTTTGCGTCGCGACCGGTGATCTGTTGCCCGTCACCCTCAACGTGCCATTCCGTATTCGCTTCACGCCGCCAGACGCATCTGCGGGTGACGAGGAGGCGGAGCTAAGCGCCGAGGATGGCGACGTGATGGATCATGACGGGCAACAGATCGACATTGGCGAGGCAGTTGCCCAGACCCTGTTGCTCGCGCTGGATCCGTTTCCGCGCAGCCCAAATGCCGACACCCGTCTAAAGGCGGCCGGGGTGGTAAGCGAAGCCGATGTGCGGTCGTTTTCGGCACTCCAGACGCTTAAGGAGCGGCTGACAAGGCCCTAGACTCTGTTTGTTTCTGATTGTTTCAGACAGAGTCTAGAATTTCTAGGTTTTCCGCGTTTTCCGAGCCATTCGGTGTATCCACCTCACTCGAAAACACTCTAAAAGGGAACGTCGTCGTCGAGATCGCTATCAAATGGGCCTGACCCAGCAGATTTGCCACCACCAAAATTGCTGGCCCCGGCATCTCCGCCCCAGTCGCGCGATGCAGCGCCGCCGCCTGAACCGCCGCCATCACGGCTGCCCAGCAGAACCAGTTCGCCGCGGAACCGTTGCAACACGATTTCGGTCGTATAGCGATCAGCGCCGCCCTGATCGGTCCATTTGCGGGTCTGCACCTGTCCTTCGAGATAAACGCTGGAGCCTTTGCGCAGATATTGTTTGGCAACCCGCCCAAGATTTTCGTTGAAAATCACGACATTGTGCCACTCGGTCTTTTCCTTGCGGTCACCCGACGCCTTGTCGGTCCAGTTTTCCGATGTCGCCACCGAAAAACTGACGACTTCGCCGCCATTGTTCATGCTTCTCGCTTCGGGATCTTTGCCCAAATTTCCGACCAGAATGACCTTGTTGACGCTCCCCGCCATAAACCCCCCTTACAAACCGAAATAGATTGATAGCCAATATGTAACGCCTGCCGCCACATAAGCCAGCACGAACAGGTATATGACCATGAATATAGGCCATTTCCAGCCATTGGTTTCACGTTTGACCACGGCGATTGTCGATATGCACTGCGGGGCAAAGACAAACCAGGCAAGGAAAGCCAGCGCCGTGGGCAATGACCAGCCGACCCGCAGCCGTTCGACCAGTGTCTGGTCTCTGGCACTGTCATCGCCATTGGACTGTATGGCATAAGTTGTGGCAAGGGCCGACACCGCAACTTCTCGCGCGGCCATCGCGGGGATAAGCGCAAAGGCAATGTCGCGGTTGAACCCGATCGGGGCAAGAACCGGTTCAAGTCCGTTGGCAATATGCCCGGCAATCGACACATCAATCTGGCTTTTGCCGCTGTTTGGCGCGGCCTGTGGAAAGCTGAGCAGCGCCCAAAGGATGATCGTCGTGACAGCGATGATCGTCCCCGCCCGTTTGAGAAATATCGCGGCGCGCTGCCACAGCCCAAGGAAAAGATCATGCAGTCCGGGCAGTTGGTATCGCGGCATTTCCATCATGAAACCAAGCCCCCGGCCCTTCGTGACGCTGCGCCTCAAAACAAGGGCGACAATCATCGCGCCTGCAATCCCGGCCAGATAGAGGCAGAACAGCACCAGCCCTTGCAAGCCGATGCCCGGACCAACGCGCACCGGCGGGATGAAGGCAGCAATAATAACGGCATAAACGGGCAGCCGGGCAGAACAGGTCATCAGTGGCGCAATCAGGATCGTCGTCAGCCGATCCTTGGGGTCTTCAATCGTCCGGGTTGCCATGATGCCGGGAATGGCACAGGCAAAAGACGACAATAGCGGAATGAACGCGCGGCCAGACAGGCCGACACGGGCCATCATCCTGTCCATCAGGAATGCCGCACGCACCATATATCCGGTCATTTCGAGGATCAAAATGAAGGCAAACAAGATCAGGATTTGTGGCAGGAACACCACGACAGCGCCAACGCCTGCAATGACCCCGTCGTTGATCAACGACCGAAGCCAGCCGTCAGGAATAGTCTGTGTGGCGAAATCCTGAAGGGCTGCAATGCCGACCTCGATGATGGCGACCGGCGCTTGGGCCCAGGCAAAAACCGCTTGAAACATCACGAACAGCAAGGCCGCAAGAATGAACGGCCCGGCAACCGGGTTCAAAACGACATCGTCAATACGTCTGGTCCACAGGCTGGCTGGGCGTTCGGAAATTATGACCGCATCGGCAATTTCTCTTGCGCGGGCGCGGCGTTCGGATGCATCACCGACAGGAACAGTGTCTACGCTGTGCGGCTGGGTGGTTGCAACAAGGCTGGTCAGGGCCGTTTTCAATAGGTCGATACCGCGTTTGCGCACCGCAACGGTTGGTACCACCGGTACCCCCAATGCGCGCGACAGAATTTCCGGATCGAGCGTCAACCCGTCACGCTGCGCCAGATCAACCATGTTGAGCGCAACCACCGTCGGCAGACCAAGGGCAATCAATTCGAGGGCAAAGCGCAGATGATTATCGAGATTGGCGGCATCGACGACGACGATGATCGCCGAAATGACGCGCTCCCCAGTTTGGTGGCCGGTCACGACATCGCGGGTTACCTCTTCATCCGGGCTTGATGGATCTAGGCTATAGGTGCCAGGCAGATCAACCAGTTCGACCGGGCGACCATCGTCCAGCGCGAGTCGCCCAGCGTGCCTTTCAACAGTGACCCCTGGATAATTACCGGTTTTTTGCCGTGACCCGGTGAGCGCATTGAAAAGGGCGCTTTTCCCGGCATTGGGATTGCCAACCAGAGCAACAAGCGGGAGTGTCGTCACGGGGCAATCTGCATCGCGGAGGCGTGCTGACGACGGATGGCCACCGTCATCCGACCTATTTTGACCGCAATCGGATCATGGACAACCAAACCTGCCTTATGCAGAATCACGACATGAGCACCCTCGTCAAAGCCAAGTTCTCGCAGGCGGCGCGATTCCCGCGCATCGAGCGCCGCCCAGTCGATCCGGCCAAGGGTCGCGGGGTGATCGGTAGGTAATTGATCAAGCGTCACGCAGCGGGCGACCATTCAGCAGCAAGTTCATTGCGACTGATTATCAATAACATGCGTGGAATGCTAGGCCCTGAATGCTGGACCCTGCCCCATTTTGAGTGAATCAAAATGAAACAGGGTTCAAAACACTGGCAGAAAAACTCTAGCGATAAAAGACGTGATTGCCGACCGAGGCAACCCGGCGCATTTTCCAGCGCGGGGACACATGCCGCGCATGAAAGAAAAGCGCGTTGGACACGCTGGAATCCCAAAGTTCCTGTTGCGCAATATGGCCAATGGCGACAGCCGTTTTCCACATCGCACTAGCGCGCGGAACGGCGGGAAGTGTGCCGCCGCGGACAAAAGAAAATTGTCCGCGCTGCATGACCACAGAACAGACTGACGATGGAAACCGCCCTGATTCTGTGCGGTTCAAAACAGTCCGTGCGACGGCGAGTTGCCCGTCAAGCGGCTCACCCTTCGATTCAAAATAGACAGCAACGGCAAGACATTCGGCCTCGCGGTTCGCGGTTTGCGATGATCGGTGGCGCGCCACCAGATCAGACAGCGAGCGTGCCTGATCTTCAACTTGTGTGTCCTGATCGTCGATCGGCTGGATCGCCATATCCGATTCGCTTTGTGCGGCCTCGATAACGTCGCTCGGGACGAGATCGGCATCAGCGGATGTTTCGGAGGGAGCATCGCTGGCCCAAACGGCGGCAGCGGGTCCATAAGCCCCAAAAAGGGCCAAAGTGCAAAACGACAACGCGGTTGTTGTCGCGGTTAAAAATTTACGGCTCATTCTATCTTCAAAATATGCAGAAACGCGATCCTGACATCACCCATATACCGGGGTGATGCGATCCCGCCTCCGTCTGCGTTCGTATCCAGAGCCCAAAACGCGGGTGGCGATACGGCGACGCCTTTTCAATGCGCCGACTATTCATTGTGCAGCGCAGCAAAGTCAACCCACGGCATTCATTTCAGCGATGAACCGTGCCGCGTCCGGGATATCCAGTTCAATGATCCACAAATCAGGGTCGCGTTGTCGCTTGCGGAAGAGAAAGTTTTCAAATTTCTCTTTATCTTCAATGAGTTGTATCGCTGTTGCCGTCCAAACATAGCTGTCTGATGGGCCCAGAATCCGTTCAAAAACGCCGGTAATCCGTCCTTTTTCCATCGCAATAACCAGGATTGATCCAGCCGAAGCGTCTCCCTTGGCAAGCACCATCGCCGCACCGCCGACGAGATTGGCCTGCCGGATCAGCGCGCTTGTCACCAAGGCGCTGGTTAGGCGCAGGATGCGGCCTTACGCGGCGTCACGCGCATCAACAGACGCAAAGAGCGCGAAAATGGCGTCCGCTGATCCCGCGCCGCGCAATTTGGCAACAAACGCGCGATCGCGCAGCCAACGACTGGCCTGAGCAAGGGCTTTTAGATGTTCGGACCCGGCATCAGGCGGCGACAACAGGCAGAAAACCAGATCAACCGGGAGATCATCGACCGATTTGAAGTCGACAGGTTCTGACAAGTGGGCAAACAAGCCGACGACATGGCCAAGGCCCTCAACCTTGCCGTGCGGAATGGCAACACCGCCGCCAAAACCGGTTGAACCCAGCCGTTCTCGTTCGGTCAGCCGTTCCACCACCATTGCGGCTGATAAGCCATATTCGCGCTCAGCAACATGACCGAAATGTGCAAACAACGCCTTGGTCGACGAAATTTGCAACCCCGCCGACACGGCACCCGCCCCCAGTAACTCCCGTATTGACGTCATCTTGCATTCCCAATCATTTGGCCAAACCCTCCGGCCCGTTCCTCTGACGATGTGCGCACATCGCCCCGTTCATTTGGGCCAATCACGCCTGCGGTTCGACCCAGCCGATCGTCCCGTCGCCGCGACGATAGACCATATTGTGGGCACCGCTCGCCAGATTTCGGAACAACAACGCATTGGTGTTGCGCAAATCAAGCATCATCACGGCATCTGAAACCGTGGCATCGGGCACATCGACCTTCGTTTCGGCTATGACCGGCGGGTTATCTGCCGCTTCTTCTTCGGTGTCGCCTGCGTCAAAAACAACATATTTGGCGTCAGGATCAAAATCCGCAGCCCCACCGCCGCCGTGATGATCCTTGATCCGACGTTTGTATCGGCGCAGTTGCTTTTCGATCTTGTCGGAAGCTTCATCAAAGGCCAGGTGCGCATCCATTGCCCGCCCGCTGCCTTTTAGGACAACGCCTTGCATGACGTGGGCAATGATGTCGCACGCAAAACCGTGGTCATGGGGGCCTTTGCCAAATGTGACATGAGCAGAATGGGCGCGCGAAAAATATTTGTCGGCAATCCCCTGCAACCGTTTGGTCACATGTTGTTTCAGTGCGTCACCGGTGTCGACTTGATGCCCCGAAACACGAATTTCCATAATCATCCTCCAAACAAAGCGGACGCGCCCTTAGGCTTGAGGCGGATGCGCGTCAATCACCACCACTTCAGCCAATGTTGCACAATCCGCCCAAAGCGGATCAATCAGGCCGTCCACAAAGGCGCGGTGACGCGCCAATTCTGCCTCGGTGGCAGCGTGCGGCCTAAAATAGCGAGGGGTTTTTCCAAGCGCGCCACCACGCGGCGCGAAAATCGCCGCCGAGGTTAGCGCCGGACCGTCCTGATCCCCGGTCAGTTCAAGGCCGATTTGCCGACCGCCGGTTAATTCGACGTAGAGTTGCGCCAGCAATTGCGCGTCAAGCAAAGCGCCGTGTTTCACCCGGTGGCTGCGGTCAATACCGTACCGCGTGCACAGCGCATCAAGACTGTGCTTGGCACCCGGGTGCCGGACCCGCGCCATCGCCAATGTATCAATCATCCGGGATGTCGGAATGTTGAGGCGACCGCAGGCCCCCAATTCATGATTGAGGAAGGAAAAATCGAAACTGGCTTTGTGCGCGACCAAGGGGCTGTCGCCCAAAAAGTCGAGCAGTTCTTCAACTTTATCCGCAAACAAGGGTTTGTCGGATAGAAAAGTGTCGGACAGGCCGTGAATCGATTGGGCCACAGGATCCATCGGCCGTTCAGGATTAAAATAACAATGATAGACGCACCCGGTTTCGGTGCGGTTGACCAGTTCGATACACCCGATTTCAACCAGCCGGTCCCCGCCTGCGGCACTGAGGCCGGTTGTTTCGGTATCAAAAACGACTTCACGCATGTTGGAAGCCTTATCCGCTCTTTCTCGCCCTGAGGCAAGCGATCAGGTGACGCACCGCTGCGCGCGTTTCATGGCGCAAGCAGCCGGTTTCAATCACATGGTCGGCACGCCTGCGTTTTTCGTGATCGGGCATTTGCAGCGCCTTGATCCGCTTGAACTTGCCGCCTGACATGCCGGGGCGCGCAAGCACCCGTTTACGCTGAACCCAGACCGGTGCCGATACCACGACCACCAGATCGGCTTGCCTGACACCATTCTTTTCAAACAGCAGCGGAATATCGAGGACAACCATCTTGTGCGCACGGTTTTTGCGCAGGAATTTCTGGCGGGCCAAGTAAACCGCAGGGTGCACAATATGCTCTAGCGCGCGTAGTGCGTCGGGCTTACCAAAAACGGCCGCACCCAGCGTCTGTCGGTCAACACCATTTGGCCCGGTCGTTCCGGGAAAGCGCGCCTCGATGGCTGGCACCAAGGAACCGTCCGGCCCTTGCAGGCGGTGCACCTCGGCATCGGCATCAAAAACCGGCACGCCCTGCTGGGCAAACATGGCCGCCACGGCGGATTTGCCCATACCGATTGACCCGGTAAGGCCAATCCGGATCATCGGGTCAAAAGCGCGCGTAGCGCACCGTCCTCGCCGTCTGGCGGCGGCGCACCGAAGAAAAGTTCAAACGCTATTGCCGCCTGACCGATCAGCATGTGAAGGCCGTCAACCGTTGCAAGCCCACGGCGGGCGGCGGCCGCAAGCAATGGCGTTTCAAGCGGCGCATAAACAATATCATAAACCAGTGCGTCGGCGGGCAGCGGGGCAAGGTCGATGCTGAGCGGCGGTTGCCCAATCATTCCGAGTGGACTGGCGTTGACGACAAGGAGAGCGGGGGGAAGGGGCGCATCCAGCGGTTTTGCCTCCCCCTTCAACCCGAACCGCGCCAGCAAGACAGCTGCCTTCAACGCATTGCGGGCCAGGATCGTAACTGGCCCACAGCCAATCTTTGATAATGCGAACAAAATGGCATGCGCGGCCCCACCTGATCCGATGACAACGACTGGTGCCGTGCCGAGCGGCAAATCAAGGATCGGGGCCATGAACCCGCCTGCGTCGGTATTGGTGCCAATCAATCCGCCGGCTTCGCTGCGTAAAATGGTGTTCATCGCCCCAATTGACGCGCGCACATCACCGGGATCGTCAACATGATCCATGACCGCCAATTTGTGGGGGATGGTGACATTGCATCCGCGCCAATTGGCGTCGGTGCGCCGGTCCGCAATATAATCGGCCAGACCCTCTGCGCGCACATGACAGGCACGGTATTGGGCATCAATACCCAGCTTTTCCAACCAGAAATTGTGGATCAACGGTGATTTTGACTGGCTAATCGGATCGCCAATCACCTCTGCATAGGGCCGCGTCATGAAACGAACCCGTGCGAAAGACCGCGCAGTGCTGACACTATCTTTAACAAAGGCATCCCCAAAATCGTGAAATGATCGCCCGCGACAGTTTCGAACAAATGCACGCCGCGCCCCTCTATCCGAAAACAGCCAACACAACCCGAAATGGCGGGCCATTCAAGGTCCAGATAGGCCGCGACAAATGCATCCGACAAGGGCCGGACGACAAGCCGGGCCTCGTCAACGATCTCGCTTTCGACAACCCCCGCCCGAACCAGCGCAGCGGCGCTGACCAAGACCATCTTCTGCCCCGAAAAAGCGCGCAGATGGGCTTCTGCCTCGGCGCGCGAGCGCGGTTTATCAAACATGCGCCCGTTCACGCTGACGACCGAATCGCACCCCAACACCAAAGCGTCCGGCTTGACGCGCGAGACGTTGAGCGCCTTTTTCAGGGCAAGTGCAGCCGCCATATCGCTTGGCGAAGCACCAGAAAGATCACGTTTGAGTGCCTGTTCATCCACGTTCGCGGGTAAAGACTCAAACGCGATTCCGGCTGCTTCCAGCATTGCCATGCGCGATGCGCTTTTTGAGGCGAGGATCAGCGTCACGTGGCGGCAGCCGCACGTTCATTATGCAGGTTGATAATCGCCGCTGATGCTTCTTCAATGGACCGGCGGGTCATATCGATGACCGGCCAATCATTGTCGGCAAACATCCGCCGCGCATAGGCGAGTTCACGCGTGACCGCCTCCTGATCAACATAATCGGTGTCCGGGGCCTGATTAAGCGACAGCAAACGGTTACGCCGAATCTGCACCAGCCGGTCTGCATTGGTCACCAATCCCACAACCAATGGTTTTTTGAGGGTGAACAGGCTTGGCGGCGGCGGCGATTCAACAACAATGGGGATGTTCGCAGTTTTATAGCCGCGGTTCGCCAAATAAATTGATGTCGGCGTTTTCGAAGACCGCGACACGCCAGCGAGCAGGATGTCAGCTTCCTCCCAATTTTCCCAATTGATCCCATCATCATGGGCAATGGTGAACTGAATAGCCTCAACCCGGGCGAAATAGGCCGCATCAAGCATATGCTGGAGCCCGGGCCGCGCTTTGGCTTCTTGACCCAACATCGTCGACAAAGCATCGAGCACCGGATCAAGCGCGGCAACCGTTGGCAGGCCGAGCGCTTTGCACCTGGTTTCGAGTGTGCGCCGCAATTCGCTATTGACCAAAGTGAACAGCACCAATCCTGGATTTTGTGTGATATCGCCCAAGATACGCTCGATATGCCGTTCTGTGCGCACCATGGGCCAAAAATGTTTGACGGTTTCAACCCCGTCAAATTGCGATAAAGCGGCCTTCGCAATCGTTTCCAGCGTCTCTCCGGTCGAATCCGACAAAAGATGGAGATGAAGCCGGGTCACCGATCAAGGTTCCATGTGGATAACATTGGGGATATTGCTAGCGGAAAATCAGGGATAACTGCAAGCGCCGCTTTGATCCAGCCGCCAGGATTCTCAATCCACAACCTCTTCCACAGGTGTCATTTCTTGTCCCCACCTGTGGATAGTGGGGGTGGAGGAACGCGACTCCGCTCGATCGTGCCAGCTTTTGCGAGTCAATCTGTTGGTAAATAGCGGCCAAACCATAAGCCCTGCTATCTGCCTACCAACTACTACCAACAACCTTTAAGAATCTAGTTATAGTAGGTAGGAGGCCAAGCGATGAACCAAGAAAAAACTTTGCTCGGCACACTCAAGGGTGAAATACAAAATATAACGCCGGTTTGGCTGATGCGTCAGGCGGGACGATATTTACCGGAATACCGCGCGCTGAGAGCCGAAAAGGGCGGGTTCCTTGAATTGGTGAATGACAGCGAAGCGGCAGCAGAGGTGACGTTGCAACCTATCAAAAGATTCGGCTTTGACGGTGCGATCCTGTTTTCCGACATTTTGATCATTCCCCATGCGCTTGGCCAAAATTTGTGGTTTGAGGAAGGTGAAGGGCCGCGCTTGGCCCCAAAGCTGGTCGATCGTGCTTTATCAGATCTGACACGGGCGCCAGAACGGCTTGTACCGGTCTATGAGACGGTGCGCAGAGTAAAAGCTGGTTTGGATCGTAAAACCACCTTCATGGGATTTGCTGGCAGCCCTTGGACCGTTGCGACCTATATGGTGGCTGGACAGGGGAGTAAGGAACAAGCCGAGACACGGCGCTATGCTTACCGCGATCCTGTTGGATTTCAGGCGATCATCGATGCCATATCCGGACTGACAATCGATTATCTATCGGGCCAGATTGAAGCGGGTGTTGACGGTGTGCAATTATTTGACAGCTGGTCAGGAAGTTTAAGCCCAACCCAGTTTGAACGCTGGGTGATTGCACCGACTGCAAGGATTGTTGATCAATTACGCGCCCGACACCCCGGCGTGCCGATTATCGGGTTTCCCAAAGGTGCAGGTGGAAAATTACCGGCCTATGCCCGTGAAACAGGTGTCGATGCGATCGGCATTGATGAAACGGTAGATCCGGTTTGGGCACATCAAAATTTGCCAGAAACACTACCTGTGCAAGGTAATCTTGATCCGCTTGCGCTTATTGCTGGTGGGGCTGAACTTGATGCCGCTATTGACTGGATTTTGATGGCCTTTTCCGAGCGTCCTCATATTTTCAATCTTGGCCACGGGATTTTGCCTGACACGCCGATTGTGCATGTGGAGCAGCTGCTGGCACGCGTGCGCGGACAAAGGCAGTGATCGGGTTTCTTGGGGGCGTCTACCTTTGGGTTAAGGCCGCGCATCTTATTTTTGTGATATTCTGGATGGCGGGCCTGTTCATGTTGCCGCGCTTCTTTATCTATCATCAAGAATCGAGCGTTGGCAGCACTGAAGACCAGGCCTGGATCGACCGCGAGGCCCGATTGCTAAGGATTATTTTGAACCCCGCGCTCATCATTGTCTGGGTCGTTGGGTTGATGTTGGCGGTTGATGTCGGCGCGTTTTCTCAAGGCTGGTTTCATTTGAAATTGTTGATGGTGCTCGGTTTGTCAGCTTATCATGGCTGGTTGGCGGGTTACGCCAAAAAGCTTGGTCGCGGCGAACGACGGGTGAGCGGAAAGACACTCAGGCTGATCAACGAAGTGCCAGGAATTGCCGCTGCGATCATCGTCATACTGGTGATTGTGCGGCCCCTTGCTTGACTTGTAGGTCCGCCGCGCTTAATTGCCTTTCATCCGCATTGCCGTTCGCGCAATCCATATCCAGCATCATATCCTGATCACGCTGTTTCGCGGTTCTCCCAAACTACAAACGGAAAATCTCATGCATTTGAAAGACCTTAAAAAGAATACCCCGGCAGAACTCGTCGAAATGGCGGAAGAACTGGGTGTCGAGGGCGCGTCAACGCTGCGCAAGCAGGATTTGATGTTCGCGATCCTGAAAGTGAAGGCCGAAAACGGCGAGCAGATCATGGGCGTCGGCACGATCGAAGTGTTGCAGGATGGCTTCGGCTTCCTCCGCTCGCCCGAAGCCAATTATCTCGCCGGCCCCGACGACATTTATGTCTCGCCAAACCTTGTCCGCAAGCATGGCCTGCGCACTGGCGACACCGTTGAATGCGAAGTCAAAGGGCCACGCGACGGCGAACGCTATTTCGCGCTGACCAAGGTCGTCAAAGTCAATTTCGATGATCCCGAAGCGGTGCGCCACCGTGTCAACTTCGACAATTTAACCCCGCTGTACCCCGATGAAAAGCTGAGCCTCGACACGCTCG
>JANNWX010000100.1:0-8239 GCA_031409315.1 Sphingomonadales bacterium
CGCACGATACGCATCGATCAGGTCATGATCGAGTTCGCGTGGGGCCGCCATGGCCGCAAGTACTGCCTGTTTGGAGATCGCGTTGAACGTCACCCGCTGAACATTTTTTGGGAGCGCCTTTTTCTTCGCCAGCACTTCCTGCACATGCCAACTGATCGCTTCCCCCTCCCGGTCGGGATCGGTTGCAAGAATCAACGTGTCTGCTTTTTTGGCCTCGACGGTAATGGCCTTTAGCTGCTTGGAATTGTCGGCATAGGTATCCCACAGCATCTCAAACCCGTTGTCGGGATCAACCGATCCGTCCTTGGGCGGCAGATCACGAACATGGCCAAACGACGCCAGCACGCGGTGACCCGGACCGAGATATTTTTCGATGGTTTTGGCCTTGGCCGGGGATTCAACAACAACAAGTTTCATGGACACTCACATTCCCCTCACACGTACGCGCGAGGGTGACTGGGAAATCGTAGGCGCGTCAAGAGGCATTCAAATCAAACTGACCCGCCCGCCCGCATGCCGTTCTAGCCGTGCGGCAAGTTCAAGTTCGAGCAACACCGTTTGCACAGTGGCGGGCGGCAGTCCGGATTGGCGCACCAGTTCATCAACGGCGACCGGCGCGTGGCTGAGCAAACCGACAATCTTCAACCGGTCAAGATCGGATGGATCATCGGTAATACGCTCAGGCCGGAAATCATGGGGCGGATGCGCGACTTGGCCAAAGATCGGACGTATCGTTTCGAGCACGTCTGCCGCTGACTGGATCAACGTCGCGCCGTCGCGGATCAACTGATTGCACCCCTGTGCACGCGGATCAAGCGGGAAGCCCGGAACTGCCATCACTTCGCGCCCGGACTCATTGGCCAGCCGCGCGGTAATCAGCGAACCCGATTTGGGGGCCGCCTCGACCACGACTGCGCCAAGTGTCATGCCCGCGATAATCCGGTTACGAAACGGAAAGTGACGTGCCAGCGGCTCGCGCCCCGGCGGCTGTTCCGCTATCAACAGGCCCGCTGTGGCAATCTGTTCCTGAAGTTCCTTATTTTCTGGCGGATAGGCAATATCGATCCCGCTGGCGATGACCCCAATCGTCCCGCCTTCGAGTGCGCCGATATGGGCCGCCGTGTCGATGCCGCGCGCCAATCCTGAAACGACGACAAGGCCCTCGCTCACCAATCCTTGCGCCAGCCCGCGCGCAAACCGGCAGGCAGCGGCGGATGCGTTGCGCGCACCAACAATCGCCACCGACGGGCGGTCGAGTAAAGTCAGGTCGCCGCGCACGATGAGCGCAGGTGGTGCCGTATCAATTTCAGCAAGCAACCCGGGATAGTGCCCCTGCCCCAAAAACAGATAGCGCGCGCCCAATCGTTCGACCGCGTCGACTTCCTTGGCGACAACGTCCAGATCGGCGATCACCGGCGCTTTGCCGCCGCCGCGCGCCGCCAATTGCGGCAAGGCATCAAGCGCGGCTTTCGCCGTTCCGAACCGCTGGATCAGCTGAAAGTAAGTAACCGGACCGATATTGGCTGACCGGATCAGCCGCAGCCGATCAAGCAGGTCCGTTCCTATCTCACCCACGCTTATTTTTGCCCGACTTTTGGTTCGGTTCCAGCGATCAGCCGCTTGATATTGTCACCGTGTTTCCAAAGGACGATCAGCGCCAAGGTGAGCAGCATCACCGCCTCCCCGTCCTTGCCAAGCACCAACGCGACAATGGGCGCGGACAGCGCCGCAGCCATCCCGCTGACCGATGAAATACGCGTCAGCGCAAGGCTGGCAAGCCAGACCAGCGCATAGGTTAGCCCGATGGGCCAAGACAAAGCGAGCGCGACGCCCAGCATCGTCGCGACGCCCTTGCCCCCTTTGAATTTCAACCAGACCGGAAATAGATGTCCGAAAAACGCGCCGATACCACCCAGCATCGCAAGATCCGCGTCGATCATGCGCGCAAGGCAGACGGCGACCACGCCCTTTGCCATATCCAGCAACAGAGTCGAAGCCGCCAGCCCTTTGCGCCCCGTGCGCAGCACATTGGTCGCGCCGATATTTCCCGAACCGATCTGCCGCAGATCGCCTGCACCCATGACGCGGGTCAGAATCAGGCCAAAGGGGATGGACCCCAACACATAGCCGAGAACCAATGCGAACGCAGGATTTTGCCACAGGATCATAGGCGCATCGTTCCCCTAAATCGACGGGATTGTAAACTCCCATTCAGCATTCCTGCTTTGACGCGCGCGCGCGGTTGGCTATGCGGACAGGTGTGACTGATAACCGCCCTGTTCTTGTCTTTGATTCCGGTGTCGGCGGACTTTCGGTGTTGCGAGAAATCCGTGCCGCCATGCCAGAGGCATCCGTCGTTTATGCGGCGGACAATGCCGGGTTTCCTTATGGAACCAAATCGGAAGCCGAAATCGCATCGCGCGTGCCTGCACTGCTGGGCCGTCTGGTGGAACGCTATCGCCCCGGCATCCTTGTTATCGCCTGCAACACCGCCTCGACAATTGCCTTGGCGCATGTCCGTTCCGCACTTGACCTTCCCGTCGTCGGGACGGTGCCTGCAATAAAACCTGCGGCGCTTGCGTCAAAAAGCCGGGTCATCGGTCTGTTGGGAACCAATGCCACGGTGCGGCAACCCTATGTCGATAGCCTGATCGCAAAATTTGCACCTGACTGCTGCGTCATCCGGCACGGCTCGACCGAACTGGTCAGCATCGCGGAAAGTAAATTGCGTGGGAAAGCGCCCGATCAGGCGGAAATAAAAACGATCATGGGCGCGTTATTTGGCCAGCCGCAGGGCGATAAGATCGACCAACTTGTCCTAGCCTGCACCCATTTCCCCCTGCTTGCTGCTGAAATTGCGGCGGCCATTCCAGAGGGCGTTGCGCTGGTCGATTCTGGCCAAGGCATTGCACGCCGGACCGCATACTTGCTTGATGGCGCTCATTGGGCAGCGCCAGCAACGGGTCGCGCTGTCTTTTCGCGCTGTGAAACCGATATTGACCTGTTGAAACCGGCGCTTGCCAGATACGGCCTGAGCGCAATCGATATTCTATAGAAAGGGCTGATATGCCGCTGACAGCAGAAGAGTTGATCGAACGTTTCAATGCCCGACAACCGCCGACAGGCATCCTGTTCGGGATGAAAGTGCTTGAGGTTGATCAAGAGGTCGGCCGCGTCCGCCAATCGTTCGAGATTGACGGACGCTTTTGCAATCCGCGCGGCACCGTTCAGGGAGGCATTATCGCCGCGTTGCTTGATGATGCAGCCGCCTTTGCCGGGATAGTCGCGCTTGGCGAACCCGGGTTCATTGCCTCGCTTGAAATGAAGGTCAGTTATTTGGCGTCGGCCATGCCAGGCACACTTTTTGCCGAAGGCCGGTGCATCAAAATGGGAAAATCGGCCTGCTTCCTCGAAGCCGAACTGACCGACGCCGATGGCAAATTGCTCGCCAAACTGACCTCGACTGCCCTTCCAGTCCGGTCAGTTCAAAAGCCAAACTTGGTCGATACCAAAGCCTGAACCGCTTATTGAGAATCGTTCGCGCTGGCCTTGTGCGAAATGACGCGATATTGCGCGCTCAAACAGGCGAAAGCGGGACGAACGGTGGACTATAGCAAAGTTTTCGGTGCGGCGATTGATCGGCTTCATGAAGAAGGGCGCTACCGCGTCTTCATCGACATTTTACGCAACCGAGGCTCATTTCCCAACGCCCGCTGTTTTGCCGGGCATAATGGACCAAAACCAATCACTGTCTGGTGTTCGAACGATTATCTGGCAATGGGCCAACATCCCAAAGTCATCGCCGCGATGGAAGAGGCTTTGCACGACGTGGGCGCAGGATCGGGGGGGACGCGCAACATTGGCGGCAACACCCATTATCACGTCGATCTGGAGGCCGAACTATCCGATCTTCACGGCAAAGAAGGGGCGCTGCTCTTCACATCAGGCTATATTTCGAACGAAGCGACGCTGGCAACGCTTGGCAAGATATTGCCGGGTTGCATCATCTTTTCCGACGCGCTCAACCATGCCTCGATGATCGCGGGCATCCAGAATTCGGGTTGCGAAAAACGGATCTGGCGGCACAATGATCTGGCCCACCTTGAAGAATTATTGGCCGCCGAGGATGCAGACGCGCCAAAGCTGATCGCATTCGAAAGCGTGTATTCAATGGACGGCGATGTTGCCGATATCGCCGCGATCTGCGATTTGGCCGACACATATAATGCGCTCACTTACTGTGATGAGGTGCATGCTGTGGGGATGTATGGTCCGCGCGGCGGCGGCATTACCGACCGGGACGGCGTTGCCGACAGGGTGACGATTATCGAAGGCACGCTTGGCAAGGCCTTTGGCGTGATGGGCGGCTATATCGCGGCGGATCAGATGATCGTCGATGTGATCCGCAGCTATGCGCCTGGTTTCATCTTTACCACCAGCCTGTCGCCGGTTCTGGTTGCCGGCGTGCTTGCCAGTGTCCGCCACTTGAAAGCGTCAAGCGTCGAACGTGATGCGCAGCAGTCCGCTGCAAAATTTCTGAAATCACGTTTTTCTGACGCCGGTCTGCCGGTGATGAATTCGACAACACATATCGTGCCACTGATGGTCGGCGACCCGGTGAAGGCAAAAAAGATCAGCGACGTTTTGCTCGCCGAATACGGCGTTTATGTGCAACCCATCAATTATCCCACCGTCCCGCGCGGGACGGAGCGATTGCGATTCACACCTGGCCCTGCCCATACAGAAGCGATGATGGTTGAACTCACCGGCGCACTTGTCGAAATCTGGGGAAGACTCGAACTTCGCAAGGCGGCCTAATCACAAACTGTGGTGGCAATTCTTGACGCCACCCGCTAGAGAATGGCCCTTCGATTCACCTTTGCCAAGGACCGGCGCCGCCAATATGCGTATTGCCATTGCCTCCGATCACGCCGCTCTGGACATGAAGACTGCCCTTACGGCCTATTTGCGCGATGCGGGGCATGATGTGGATGATCTTGGCCCGCACGACGGCGCGTCGGTTGATTACCCGGATTATGGCTACATGTTGGCCAATGCGATTGCATCAGGCGTTGCAGAACGCGGCGTTGCCCTTTGCGGAACCGGCATTGGAATTTCGATTGCGGTCAACCGCAACACGGCCTGCCGCTGTGCCCGGGTGGATGAGCCCTTATCGGCGCGGCTGGCGCGTGACCATAACGACGCCAATGTTATTGCCATGGGCGCGCGGATGATCGGGCTTGAAATGGCCAAGGCCTGCCTGGATGCATTCCTTAGCACGCCGTTTGGCGGTGATCGTCACGTGCGCCGCGTTCAAAAACTCACTAACCCTGCTTTGTCGAAAGAACCTGCATGAACACCGCTGCCGCTAACGATTCTGGCCCCGACGGCTTTTTTACCCGCAGCCTCGCGGAGGCCGATCCCGAAATTGCCGGCTGGATTGCCAAGGAGCTTAGCCGCCAGCGTGACAAGATCGAATTGATCGCATCGGAAAATATCACCAGCCTTGCTGTGCTGCAGGCGACTGGCTCCATCCTGACCAACAAATATGCCGAAGGCTATCCAGGCCGCCGCTATTATGGCGGCTGCGAATATGTTGACGAAATTGAGACGATTGCCATTGAACGCGCCAAGCGCCTGTTCGGCTGTGCATTTGCCAACGTCCAGCCAAATTCGGGCAGCCAAATGAATCAGGCAGTGTTCCTTGCCCTGCTCCAACCCGGCGACAGTTTCATGGGCCTCGATCTCTCGGCGGGCGGGCATCTCACGCACGGATCCCCGGTTAATATGAGCGGGAAGTGGTTTAAACCGATCCCCTACGGTGTGCGCGAAGACGATCATCTGATCGACATGGATGAGGTTGCCCGCATCGCGCGTGAAAACCACCCAAAACTGATCATCGCTGGCGGCACCGCTTATTCCCGCTTTTGGGATTGGGCACGCTTTCGTGAAATCGCTGATGAAGTCGGCGCTATCCTGATGGTCGATATGTCGCACATATCCGGGCTCGTGGCGGGTGGCGCGCACCCCTCCCCCATGCCGCACGCCCATGTCGTCACCACAACAACGCACAAATCGCTGCGTGGCCCGCGTTCGGGCGTTATCCTGACCAATGATGAAGCGGTGGCCAAGAAAATGAACTCGGCAATCTTCCCGGGGTTGCAGGGCGGGCCGCTTATGCATGTGATCGCCGCCAAGGCGGTGTGCTTCGCCGAAGCGATGAAGCCCGATTTCAAAATCTATGCCAAGGCGGTGGCCGAAAATGCCAAGGCGCTTGCTGCAAGCTTGCAGGAACAGGGCCTCGACATCGTGTCTGGCGGCACCGATAATCATCTGATGCTCGTCGATCTGCGCCCCAAAGCGGCCAAGGGCAAGCATGCCGAACGCGCTCTCGACCGCGCATCGATCACTTGCAACAAGAATAACATCCCGTTCGATACCGAAAAGCCCGCACTGACCTCTGGGCTGCGGCTCGGCTCGCCTGCGGGCACAACGCGCGGCTTTGGCCCTGCCGAGTTCCGTCAGGTGGGGCAATTGATCGCCGAAGTCGTCGAAGGTCTGCGCAAGAATGGGGAAGCAGGCGACGCGCAGATTGAGGCGCATGTCGCCGCACGGGTCGCCGATCTCTGTGCGCGCTTCCCGATCTATCCGGGACTTTGAACGGTGTTTATGTCATTTTTCCCGAGGTCAAACTGAATGCGTTGCCCCTTTTGTGCCCATGAGGATAGTCAGGTCAAGGACAGCCGCCCGACCGAAGACGGTGCGTCGATCCGCAGACGGCGTCAGTGCGAGGCTTGCGCCGCCCGCTTCACAACCTTTGAGCGCATCCAGCTGCGCGAATTGACCGTCCTTAAAACCGAAGGCCGCCGTGAAACGTTCGAGCGTGAGAAACTCGAACGATCGGTTGCCATTGCTTGCCGGAAACGTCCGATTGAAGCAGGCCGGATCGAAAAACTGGTGTCGGGCATCCAGCGCCAGTTGGAAACACTGGGGGAAAGCGAAATCGAATCGCAGCGGATTGGTGCGTTGGTGATGGAGGGGCTAAAAGGCCTCGACAGCGTCGCCTATATCCGGTTCGCCTCGGTCTATAAGGATTTTACCGAGCCAAAGGATTTTGAGGAGTTTGCTGGGGCTGTGACTGAAGCTGCTAAGGGTTAGCCCCTAAATCCAAGTTCGCCCTCCCGAGCGAAGACGAGGGACTATGCCGAGCGCAGCCTAGACCCTAAAAGCATCAAAATGAACTTCTGGGCCTACATCCTCCGCTGTGCTGACGGCAGTTATTACACAGGACACACTGACAATATCGAAACACGCGTTTGGCAACATCAAACAGGCGCGATGCGCGGATATACCTCTACCCGTAGACCGGTCGAACTGGTGTGGTCGGAGTCATTTTCAACAAGAGCAGATGCGCAAGCAACTGAGCACCGGGTCAAAGGCTGGTCTCGGGCCAAGAAGGAAGCTTTGATTGCTGAAAATTGGGGCCAGTTAAAGCGGATGGCCATCCCTCCCTCGGAGCGGAGCGACAGGAACGCTGCCTCGGCTTCGCGCGGCATAGTCCCTCGTCTTCGCTCGGGAAGGCGTAGCAAAAACGCAGAGAAGCAAAGTCCCGTGATCATCCTCGTCCGTCCTCAATTGGGTGAGAATATCGGTAAGGCGGCACGCGCGATGCTCAACTTCGGCCTCACGGATCTCCGTTTGGTCGCCCCGCGTGACGGTTGGCCAAACCCATCGGCAGGGCCGGCAGCGGCGGGCGCAGACATCGTCCTTGAACAAGCAAAGGTCTTCGACACACTGGCCGCCGCAATTGCGGACTGCGAACATGTTTATGCAACCACGGTGCGCAAACGCGGGATCGCCAAGCCGGTCGAAACGCCTGATGAAGCCGTTAAATCCATTCGCGCCTCCGGCCTTCGCAGCGCCATCTTATTCGGACCAGAACGGGCTGGCCTTGAAAGCGACGATGTCGCGGTTGCCAAAACGATCATCACTGTCCCCATCAATCCGGACTTTGGTTCGCTCAATCTGGCGCAAGCTGTCATTCTGTTTGCCTATGAATGGTCCAAGGGCGAGAATATGGCATCGCCCACCAAGACAGAACTTGATCCGCCTGCGCCGCAGTTTGAACTGGACGGCATGATCGGCCAGTTTGATGATATGCTGGGAAGTGCCGGGCACTTTTACCCGCCGGACCGCGCGCACATCGACAAGAGGACGATCAGATCGCTTCTCACCAAAC